>CAZQAM010000008.1:2485-14073 GCA_964591355.1 uncultured Oscillospiraceae bacterium | reverse complement strand
ACACGAAGGGCACCAGGATCTCCCGGTCCAGCGGACGGCCGGGCCGGGACCAGCGCTGGGCCAAGCCTTCGTCTGCATCGTCGAAGGCAAACTGCCAGCGGCCATTGAGGCTGAAAAAGGTATCCCGCCGGAAATCCGGTCTGGGATGCTCGGGACGGGGAATGAAATCATGCCGCATGCTGTTCTCCTCTTTCCTGTTGGATAACTGGATTTATCCGCTCAGTCCGATAAGGTGACCCTGAACATTTCCCACAGGCGGAGCTGCTTCACTTTGACGGTGACGGCAGAGCCCTCCGCCGACCAGGTGAAATCCGCTCCCTCAAGCGGTCCTTCGACCTGGACCGCTTTGCTGCCTTCCGGCAGGGCGATCCTGAAGGTGAAATCCGTCACCGGCTGGTGATAAGCCAGCGGCCGCTGCCCCACCATGTTGACCATATGGATCATCACGCGGCCGTCAGCCCGGAAGCCGTTGGCCACAACGCCATAGATGGGGTTCATCCGCAGGATGCGCTTTTCGCCCAGCAGCAGGTCAACTAAATTGGTCCATATCTGATAGAAATCCGCCAGCCGGTAGGTATCCGCCAGGGAAGAAAGCCGGCCGGCCAGCATGACCACCCGGCCCTTGCCGCAGGGGCGCAGGGTGCACAAAGGCAGATCCGTATGCTTTACCAGCATGCTGGCCCGCTCCGGCGGCGCGCCCACGGAATTGAGGGGCGCAAAGGGCGGGATCAGGGTCGAAAGCACCCGGGTGCCCTCCACTGCGTGGGTATAAGCGGTGACGCCGCGGTAAGCCAGGATGGGCGCGTCCTCAAATCCTTTGCGCAGCGCGCCGGCTTCCGGCTCAAACTGCCAGTAGCAGGCAGTCAGGGCCCCGCTGGTGCGAATGTTGTCCGTGATGCCGATGATGTCCGCGAAGGGCAATAGCTGCCCGGAGGAGGTGCCTTCAATGACCAGATTGCCGCCGTTTTCCGCATATTCGCGCAGCATGTCAATGATTTCTTTGGTCAATGGGTAGTCATCCGGCAGGATGACCAGGGGATAGCGGGCCAAAGTCTCCCGGGTCAATTGATAGGAGTCCCGGATATCGTAGAGGGTCTGGGTCCCCGTCAGCAGCTGTGACCAGCCGAATGTATCCTGATTGTTCCACAAAAGCAGCGCGTCGCTGTAATCCTTCGCGCCGTCCATATCCCCTTCGATTTTGACGATCTCCGCGTCCACATCGCTGACGGCTTTCAGGATGCGCTTGTCGGTCACGGTCTGGTTAAAGCCGGTAATGCTGTGCCACAGCGTGCCGCCCGCCGCCGGGATCTGCCGCAGCCAGGGCTGGTATTCAGCCTGGGGCAATCCGGTGTGCCGCCAGTCCATCCCCGGGCAAGAATGGATGATGCCGAAGGGCTTGGGGCTGCCCTCGGGCTGGGTGCGGCCCATTTTCATAATGACAGAGGGCAGCCAGATGGGGGGAATCCCCCTGTCCCAGCCTCTGGAGAGCACATCCTGGGCCTCCGTGCAGAGCATATCCGCCGTCTGCAGCCGGTCGGGGATATTTTCATTGTTGATGCCGTAGTAAAGGATAAAGGGCAGATCGGGCTTTTTGCGCTTCACGGCCTGATAGAGGTTGCTGATGTTGTCCCGGTAGCAGATGCCGGGGAAGCTCTTTTCCACGCTGTCGGGGGTTTTTTGATGGCCATAGGTGGCCTCCCCCAGAAGACCGGCCTGCTCGATGGGGAGCGGCTTATGATAAAGCTCAAAATACTTTTTCCGGCAGATATCGCAGGTGCAGTATTCATAATTCGGCGCGTTGAGGAAAATGCCGTCAATATCGTAATGGTCCAGCACTTCCTCCAGCACCGGCACCGCCACCTCCTGATTGCGGTAGCCGGCGTTGATGCAGGTATTGTACAGAATGGACCAGTTGCCAGGCCTTTCCTGGCCGTAGGCGACCCGGCTGCCGTCCGCCCTGCGGATGAACCAGTCCGGCCGCTCCTGGCTCACATAATCGTCTGTCTTGGAAAAATCAAAGCGCGCGATCAGCCGGACGCCCTGCCTGTGGCATTCCTCGATGAGCCGGGCCAGCAGATCAAAGTCTTTGGGGAGATACTCGTTGATATGATGGTATTTCACCTTGCTGGGATACCAGGCATAGATCCCGCCCACGTTGACCACCAGGGCATTGGCGCTCATCTCCCGGGTCTCCCGGGCGATGGTCACCGGATCCATCAAAGGGGTATCTTTCACCTGCAGGTTGTCCTGAATCACGCGAAGCGGCTCATGCCACCAGAGTTTTTTTGTCATATTTCTCTCTCCCTTCCATCGTCGGCCACGGCAGGGTTCATCAATTGATCCCGTATTCTATAAGCAGAACCGGCCTGTCATCCATATGCCGCATCTGTCAGTTATTCTATCACGATGTTCTCCCTGCCGTCAATCGGCGGCAGGGAGAAAGTCAGCAGAATCTTTTTATGTCAATACCTTGCGGGCAAAGCACCGGGCCGGATGGCTGCTGAACAGCAGCGCCGGATCATGAACCCAGCGCCCGGATGATCCGATCGGAATCGCCGGCAATCAGGATCGACTGATCGGCGATTTCCCGGGGAACAGGGGCGTCCTCCCTGTTCAGGCAGGCATAGGTCGCTTCTTTATTCCGATAAACCTGCTGCCAGAAATTGTACTTGATGATGCCGGGGGTGTTGTAGCCTACCCCGATCTCCAGAAAAACAACCTTCCCCTGCTGATGGGCGGTCAGCCAGGCCTCATACGCCGCCGCCGCGTCCTGCCAGCCCTCATCCTCCACAAACCGGTTGTCGGAGCGCAGATTCATGGTCAAAGGCCTCCCGCAGCTGGGGCATTTGGGAAGCAGGTCCGTGGGGATCTCCATGGCTGCCGCCCTGCCCTCCGGCAGAATCAGTTCATTGCCCGGACCGATATCAAACCCCTGGGCGAGAATCATACGGCGGATGATCTCTTCATTTTCCCAGGTTTTCTGGCAGCAGGGCTTGCTGCACTGAAACAGCCCGTAATCTCCCTGGGTATAGAACAGCCGCTTCCTGTCAAAGCCTGCTTTCTGAAAGCAATGATCCACGTTGGTGGTCAGGACGAAATAATCCTTGTCCCTGACCAGACGGAGAAGATCGGTATAGGTGCTTTTCGGCGCGTCCACGTACCGGTTGATCCAAATATACCGGCTCCAGTACGCCCAGAATTCTTCCTGTGTCCTGTAGGGATAAAACCCGCCGGAATACATATCGCGAAAGCCGTATTTTTTGCTGAAATCGCCAAAATAGCGGTCAAAACGCTGGCCGGCGTAGAGGAATCCCGCGGCGGTGGATAAGCCGGCTCCCGCGCCGATGATGACGGCTTCTGCCCTGCAAAGGCGCTCTTTCAATTGTATGATCTGATCCTTCATGCTGATCACTCCCTGCCGCCCGTTCTGTCTTTTGCGGCCCCATGATTATACTGGATCAACCGGCCGGATGGAAGTACGCACTTTTTTATTACCCGGTTACAAAAAGGTGACCGTCCAATAAAAAGGCGTGCGCCTGTATTGGGGATGCTCATTGATCATGCGGCAGAAAGCCGTTCCCGCTCTGTACAAAGAAAAGCCCCTGTATCATCCGTCCAGGATACAGGGGGGGCTGATTTCAGAGGTTTTGGCTGAGTATTGTTTCGTATATACAGCGGTCAGCATCCTGGAAAACGTTGAAGATCACTTTCTCAACTCCGGTATGTGTGTCCAGATATTCTTTTACTGTTTCCACCGCTATTTCAGCCGCTTTCTCTTTCGGGAACATGAACACCCCTGTGGAAATGCAGCAGAAAGCGACGCTGTGCAGGCTGTTTTCTTCCGCAAGCTCCAGGCACGAACGATAGCAGGAAGCCAGCAGGTCACAATGGCGCTGCGTCAGTCTGCCCTCAACAATCGGGCCGACGGTATGCAGCACATACTTGCTTGGCAGGTTATAGGCAGGCGTGATTTTTGCTTGCCCTGTGGGCTCTTCGTGTCCTTGCTTCTGGATGATATCATTGCATTTCAGGCGCAGCTGGACTCCTGCCCAAGTGTGAATGCAGTTGTCAATGCAGCCGTGACAAGGGGAAAAGCACCCCAGCATCTGGCTGTTGGCCGCGTTGACGATGGCGTCACACTTCAGGGTGGTAATGTCTCCCTGCCAGAGCGCCAGCCGCTGATCCCCGGGGCAGGGCGGAAGCGTTTTTGCGTCCACCACGCCTTTTTCCTGCGTCATCTGCTGAAGAAAAGCATCCTGAACCTGGCAGAATTCCTCCGTCACAGGCATGGGCGGGCGGACATTCATCAGACTGCGGAGCAGCTGCCAGCGCCGCTGCGGAAGCGCCGGAACAGGCGTATCGCGGTATGACGGCATCTCCCTGAGCAATTCCCGGATCAGCCACAGGCATCTTTCCTGCTGTGTCATTCTTTTTCTCTGACCATCCTTTGATATGTCAATCCCCAGGCTTCCATGGCTTTGATGATGGGCCGCATGGATTCGCCCAGTCCGCTCAAGGCATATTCCACCCGGGGCGGCACTTCGGGATAGACCGTGCGGATAAGGAGGCCATCCTTTTCCAATGCCCGCAGATTATCCGTCAGCACCTTCTGGCTGATGCCGGGAATGGAGCGCAGCATTTCGTTGAAGCGCCAGGGACGGCCCATCAGATTGCGCAGGATCAGCATTTTCCATTTGTTGCCGATCAGCTGAACCGTGGTGGCCACCGGGCAATCCGGCAGTTCTTCTTTGGTCAGCATGCCGATGCACCTCCGAATCACATTAACATTCAAAATTGAATGCTGGATTCATTTTAGCATGCGATACTGCTTTTGTCAAAATAATCCATATAAAGCTTATCTTTGAATTATTGTCCCGCAGTCTTTATCAATGACGGCCGGAAATTTCTTGACACGGTGTCATTTTAGTGGTATACTCCAAATAATGACACCGTGTCATTTTTGCTTGAAGGAGGTATGCCCGTGTCCAGAGGTTCTCCCCAATTGACAGAAGCCCGCAAGGAAGAAATCCTGAATGCCTGCGCCGCGCTGTATGAAACGAAGGGATTCAAAGAAACCACCATCAAGGATATCGGGGCGGCGACAACGCTGACGCGCACGGGAATCTACCTGTATTTTCAAACGAAGGAAGAGATCTTTCTGGAATTGCTCGCCCGGGAGTACAATGCCTGGGTTTTGGAAATGCGGGATGTGATGGATCAAAAACAGCAGCTGTGCCGCGATGAAGTAGCTTCGGAGCTGGCGCGGACACTGACGGATCATCCCAGGCTGCTTCGGCTGCTTTCCATGAACCTGTATGAGATGGAGGCCAATTCCCGGCCGGAGAGGCTGGCTGCCTTCAAAGTATCCTACGGAGCCTCCCTGGAAACGGTGGAACAGATGATCCGGAAATATATCCCGGAGCTGACCGATAATGACAGGCGGCGGTTCCTGTATGCTTTCTTCCCGTTCATATATGGCATCTATCCCTACACCAGCGTGACCGAGAAGCAGAAAATCGCCATGAAGCAGGCGGGAATCCCGTATATATACCAATCAGCCTATGATCTGACCTATAACTGTCTGAAAAAGCTGCTGAACGCACAGGAGGATTGAGAACATGGATTACACAAACCCGGAGTCCTCTGATCCGGCCAAATCCCGTGTCTGGATGGAAAAATGTATTCTCAGCAGCAAAGGCCAGGCTATGCCCTCAAAAGTGTTGCCCGTTCCGCCAGAAGCTTTCGGATTGCTGTCTGGCACAGAAATCACCTGGCTGGGCGGCGCAGGGATCCTTCTGAATGTCCGTGGAACGACACTGCTGATTGATCCGCTATTCACGGGCTTTCACAGGCCGACGCTGTTCGAGTGCCCGCTCCAGGCGAAGAATGTTACGCATCTCGATGCGGTTCTTGTGACGCACATTGACAATGATCATTTCAGCCGGGAGACTTGCCGGGCTCTCGCAGGCGTATGCCGGGCCTATCACAGCACCGGCTATGTTGCGCAGGAGATGCGATCCGCCGGTATCCCAGGCACAGGCCATGGCATTGGCGAGACCTTTGCTATTGGCAGCCATGTTTGTGTCACCACCACCCCGTAAAGCACAATTGGCAGGGAGAAAACCCCAAATACGCTTTCCGCACATGGGCGGAAGAGGACTACTGCGGCTTTCTCTTCGGCACACCGGATGGCCAGATCTGGCTGCCCGGTGATTCACGCCTGCTCGAGAGCCATCTGCATATGACGCCGCCGGATGTCATCCTGTTCGATTTTTCCGACAATGACTGGCATATCGGCCTGGATGGAGCTGTGAGGCTGGCCAACGCCTATCCCGCAGCGCGGCTGGTTCTCATCCATTGGGGTACCGTCGATGCCCCGGAAATGACGCCTTTCAATGCCAACCCCCGTGACCTTTATGAACGGATTGTGAATCCGGCCAGGATTTGTCTGCTTTGGCCCGGTGAAAGATTCGCTCTGTAAACATTCCCGACAGGAAAAGGAGAGGTTATGATGAAGTACACAAAACTGGGCAAATCCGAACTGACCGTATCCCGCATCTGCATGGGCTGCATGGGATTCGGCGACGCAGGCCAGGGGCAGCACGCCTGGACGCTGGATGAGGAGCATTCCCGGGAGATCATCAGGCACGGCATCGAATTGGGCGTCAATTTCTATGACACCGCTATCGCCTATCAGAGCGGCACCAGCGAGCAGTATGTGGGCCGGGCCCTGCGGGATTTAGCGAAGCGGGACGAGGTGGTGGTGGCCACCAAATTCCTGCCCCGCACCCAGGAGGAGATCGAGAAGGGCGTCACCGGCCAGCAGCACATCGAGCGCATGATCAACAAAAGCCTGGAGAACCTGGGCATGGACTACGTGGACCTGTACATCTACCACATGTGGGACTGGCAGACGCCTGTCGAGGATATCCTGGATGGGCTGAACCGGGTGGTAAAGGCGGGCAAGGCCCGGTATATCGGCATTTCCAACTGCTTTGCCTGGCAGCTGGCGAAAGCCAACGCGCTGGCGGAGAAAGAAGGCTGGGCCAGGTTCATTTCCGTGCAGGGGCATTACAACCTGATCTTCCGGGAGGAGGAGCGGGAAATGGCGCCCTACTGCCAGGAGGAGGGCATCGCCCTGACGCCTTACAGCGCCCTGGCGGCGGGCAGGCTTTCCCGCAAGCCCGGCGAAACTTCCGTCCGTCTGGAAAAGGACGCCTATGCCAAGTTCAAGTATGACGCGACTGCGGAACAGGATGGTGTGATCATCGACCGTGTGGCGGAGCTCGCCGATAAGCGCGGCGTCTCCATGACCGAGATCTCTCTTTCCTGGCTGCTGACCAAGGTGGCCGCACCCGTGGTGGGCGCCACCAAGCTCCATCATGTGGACGGCGCAGCGAAAGCGGCGGATTTGCAGCTGACGGACGATGAGATCGCTTACCTGGAAGCGCCTTATGTGCCGCATCCTCTTGCCGGCGTGATGGCGCAGAACAAACCGGCCAACGCAAAGGAAAAGCATGTCTGGTCTACAGGAAATCAAAGAATCTGAGGAGGAAAGCGGCATGAAAAAGAACATTGGCGCGGCGCTGGCCCTGTATCCCTCGCCCCTGATCGTGGTGGGCGCGATGGCAGAGGGCAAACCTACCTGGACGCTGGTGGCCCACGCGGGCATCATGGCCCACAGCCATTTGATGGTATCCCTGGTGCAGGCGCACTATATCAATCAGGGCATCCGGGAAAACAAAAAGCTGTCCGTCAACGTGGTGGACGCTTCCTGGCTGAAAGCGGCGGACAAGATGGGCACTGTCAGCGGCAATAAGGTAGATAAATCCGAAGCCTTTGCCTGGACCATGGGCGAAAACGGCGCGCCGCTGATCGACGACGCCAAGGTGTCCATCGAATGCGAGGTGGACGGCAACTACGAGCTGGAGCACTTCGATCATTTCGTGTGCAAGATCCTGGCCACCTACGCCGACGAAGCCGTGCTGAACGACAAGGACAAGATCGATTATCATGTGTTCAAGCCCGTGCTGTTCGAGTTCCCGACGTATGAATATTTCGTGATGGGTGGCAAACTGGGCGACTGCGGAAAGATGAACCTGTAAGGAGGATCGCCATGAAAAAACTGTTTGCCGTTGTTTTGCTGCTCTGTATGCTTTGCGCTTCCGCCCTGGCGGACAGCCTGGTGACCAACGGCGGCGTCAGCCTGGATGCCGCGTCGCTGCCTCACAATACGGAGGATGCCTCCGCGCCCAAAGTGTATTTTCTCGGCAATATTTCCCCGGAATCTTTGGTGAAGGCGTATGAAGTCCTGGGCGTACAGCTGCCCGGCAAGGTAGGCGTGAAAATGTCCACCGGCGAGAGCACCCGCAGCAATTACCTGCGGCCGGAGCTGATCGCCGATCTGATCCACCTGGTGAACGGTACCATTGTGGAATGCAACACCGCCTATGGCGGCAGCCGCTCCTCCACCGCCATGCACCGGCAGCAGGCCAAGGACAACGGCCTGCTGGACGTGGCGGAGCTGGATATCCTGGACGAAGAGGGCAGCATGGAGATTCCCATCGAGGGCGGCGTCCGCATCCCCGTGGATTATGTAGGCAGCCACTTTGCGAACTACGATTCCTTCCTGGTGCTGACCCACTTCAAAGGCCACGCCATGGCGGGTTTTGGTGGGGCCATCAAGAACATCTCTATCGGCTTCGGTTCCTCCATGGGCAAGGTGTGGATTCACTCCGGCGGCACCAAAACCAGCGGCGGCATCTGGGGCGAGCAGGACCCCTTCCTGGAAGCTATGGCTGACGCCGCCAAGGGCGTGAATACGTACATGGGCGACAATATCATCTATATCAGTGTGCTCAACCGCCTGTCCGTGGACTGCGACTGTGACGGCAATCCCGCGGAGCCCGATATGCACGATATCGGCATCCTGGCCTCCACCGATCCCCTGGCCATCGACCAGGCCGCCATCGACCTGGTCTACGCCATGCCGGACAGCGGCAGCCTGATCCGCCGCATCGAGCGGCAGAACGGCCTGTACACCCTGGATGTGGGCGAACAGAACAGCCTGGGCAGCCGGTATTACAACCTGGTGATCCTGGATGATTGAATGGATTCAAAGGGAAGCCGTTTACCTCTGGTATTACCTGGATATTCAAATCCGCCAGATTGCACCCTATTGGGCGCTGGGCATAGGGCTTGGCAGCGCGGTGTCCGTGTTTGGAAAAAAGTACATTCACGGCGCGTTTTCCAAGATCGGCCAACGCAAAACAAGCTGGCTGGGCGTCATCCCGGCCAGCTTACTTGGCATCGCCTCGCCCCTGTGCATGTACGGCACCATTCCCATCGCCGCGTCGTTTTCTGAACAAGGCGTCAAGGATGATTACCTGGCGGCCTTCATGATGAGCAGCGTCCTGCTGAATCCCCAACTGATCTTTTACAGCGGCGCATTGGGTCAAGCGGCGCTGATCATCCGGTGTGTTTCCTGCTTCCTGTGCGGCTGCGCGGCGGGGTGGCTGATCCGCTGGTTTTACAGCGGCAAGGGCAAATCGTTTTTCGATTTCACCGGCTTCCATGAAGGAAAAAGCCGGGATACCGCCCCCCATCTGTTCCTGCGATTTCTCAAAAACGTGGGACGCAATATCAAAGCCACCGGCCCCATGTTCGCCCTGGGCATTTTGCTGACGGCGCTGTATCAAATCCACGTGCCAGGCGATTTTGTGAGTTCCCTGTTCGGGAAGAACAATGGTTTCGGCGTCCTGATGGCCGCCACCATCGGGGTGCCGGTCTACATGTGCGGCGGCGGCACGATCCCGCTTTTGAATGCGTGGCTTTCCGACGGCATGAGCATGGGCAGCGCCGCGGCCTTCATGCTCACGGGGCCTGCCACCAAGATCACCAACCTGGGGGCCATGAAGATCGTGCTGGGCTGGAAACGGTTCCTGATCTATATGCTGTATGTGATGCTGTTTTCCCTTGTGACCGGATCGCTGATCGATTTTATCATTTGAGGAGGATCATGCTGTGAAAGAAAAGATCGTACAGACCGCGGGCAGGCAGCAGCTGGGCGAATTTGCGCCCATGTTTGCCCATCTCAACGACGATGTGCTGTTTGGAGAAGTATGGAATGAGGACACCCTGGATGTGAAAACCAGGTGCATCATCACCGTGGTTTCCCTGATGGCCTCCGGCATAACGGATTCTTCCCTGACCTACCATTTGCAGAACGCCAAAGCCCACGGCGTCACCAAAGCGGAGATCGCCGCCATCATCACCCATGCCACCATGTATGTGGGCTGGCCCAAGGGCTGGGCGGTGTTCCGGCTGGCGAAGGACGTTTGGAATGAACAGGAATAACATCATGAGAAAATTGACATGAAAAATCATTGCTCTCTTGGCCGCCCTGATGATGACCGTGGCGGCCTTCCCCTTTGCTTCTGCTGAAGAAGCGCCTCAAAGCCATGTTCTGGCTGTTTATTTCTCCGTCACCGGCACCACCAGCGGCCTGGCGAAAGAAAAGCCGGGCACGGATACCCTCGATTTAGGCTGTCCGCATTTCCGCGCAGGCGGCAGGAACCAACATAGCCTGCTGTGATTCAATGCCTGAAAACGCGTTGTCTTTTTTCAGGCCTCTCCCTCTCCCATATCTTCCCACGCGCCCCGCGCCAGCATGCAGGCGCCCTTGACAGCGTCGCCGGGGCCTAAAACCGTTTGCAGTTGGGGAAAAGCGTCCCGCAGGCTTTGAAGGAGATGACGCTGCATCCAGGGGCTGTTTTCGATGATGCCCCCGGAAAGCACCGCCCGTGGGTTTTCCAGGGGCAGCCGGCGAAGGACGCTGCCAAGGAGCAGGGTAAGCTCCTTCACGGCCTGGGCGGAAATATCCCCTGCCAGGAGATCCGTATCCGCCCGTTCCAATACCAGGCGGGCAGCGGAGGCGATGGTAGCCTTATCGAAGCGCTGATGCATCATGGCCACAAAATCCTCGGGCTGGGCCAGGTGAAAATGAGCCGTCAGCAGGGGCAGCAGATCCGTTTGCAAATCCCGGCCCTCCCGGGAGCGGAGGGAACGGTTGATGGCCTGCCAGCCAATCCATAAGGCGCTGCCTTCATCCCCCAGCATATAGCCCAAGCCCCCTGCCCGGACCAGACGGCCATCTGCCGAACGGCCCAGGGCCAGGGAACCGGTACCCCCGATGAGGCTATAGCCCTGGGGGCTTTGCAGACCGCCTGCCAGCAGGATTTCCCCATCGTTACACAGATAGACCGGGCAGCCGGGGAGAAGCGTTTGGAAAAAATCTTCATAGGGCTTCCGCTCCCCGGCCCGGCTGAGCCCGGCGGAACCCAGGCAGCCCCCCGCCAGGCTTTCCAGGGGGACACCGGAAGAGCGAAGGAGAATTTCGATATTGGCCAAGGCCGCCTGGAGCCCCACGCTGTATTGATTGGTGGAGCCCCCGGAGAACCGGCCCAGCTCCCGGCCGGTTTTCCAATCAAAAACGCACAGGCGGGAGCGGGTGCCGCCGCCGTCGATGCCAAAGCCCAGGCGGCTCACAGGGTTTCCTCCATCATTTCCCGCAGCCAGCCCTCACATAC
>CAZQAM010000008.1:0-2475 GCA_964591355.1 uncultured Oscillospiraceae bacterium | reverse complement strand
TACCATGAGGGTGCGGGGCAGGTGGAAAAAGCCCTTCCACTTGCCGCCCTTCAGGCCGAAGGCGGGGCGGCCCTGGCGGTCCAGGTAGCCGTACCATTCTCCAAATTCATGGTCGGAGAAATGCCGGAAGGAATAATCGTGAAGCTTTTTAAACCAGGCCAGATGCTCTGCTCGCCCGGTGAGCTTATGGGCCAGCAGGAAGGCGCTGAGGGCCTCCGCGTGAACCCACCATAATTTCATCTGGGATTCCAGCTTGTCCGTGGGATAACCCATGTAATCCTGATAATAGTAAAGGACGCCGCATTCCTGATCCCAGCCCCTCTCCACTGTCCAGAGCATGATGTCGGCCGCATCCCGCACCATATCCTCCCGGCCCAGAGAATGGGCGACATCCATAATGAACCACAGGTTTTCCAGGGCATGGCCGGGGTTCAAAAGGCGGCCCTCCATAATATCGAACAGATGGCCCCCATCCGGAAGCACCCGCTCGAAGACGCATTTGCGTTCCCGGTCCACATGGCGGTCAAAAAAGATTTTCAGGTTCTCTTCAATAATGGGGTTCAGCTCCTCCTCTGGCACAAAGCCCCCGAGCTCCCGGGCCATCATCATCTGGATCATGGGCATCGCCATGGCGCACAGACTGCGGGCGCCGGGGATGGCTTTGGTCCAGATTCCCTTGGGATTTTCCTTGCGCGCCTGGATGCGGCGATAAATCTGCAGCGCCTCGTCACGGGCCTGCTGCTCTCCTGTAACCCGGGAATATTCCGCCAGGGCGGTGCACATAAAACAATCGGAGAAAATGTTGTAAGGCTGGATGAGAGGAACGCCCTTTTGATCCATGGCAAAATAAAAGTCCCCGTTTTCCGCCCGGCCATGGGCGCGCATAAAGTCGACCCCCAGCTTCGCGGCCTCCACCCACTCCGGCCGGGTGCCGTACACAGAGCAAAGCTTGGAGAACATCCAGATCTCCCGCCCCTGCATCCAGGCATACTTATCGGTGTCAAACACCGTCCCGTCCCGATCCATGAGAGAGAAGTAGCCCCCGTTTTCCCTGTCGAGGGAATGATTCAGCCAGAAGGGCACCACATAATCAAACAGTTCCTTTTCATAAATGTCATGGTAAGCCCGAATGTCCTGCATCTCCATAAGAATCTCCTTTGAAAATGAAGTTTTGAGAGAACGTGCGTTCAGCACAGAAGCTTATTTTTTGCGCAGTCTTCACAGCCTACTTGACCGCCCCCGCGGTCATGCCCTTGATAAAGTACTTGGACATAAGCAGGTACAGAATCAGCATGGGCACAATGGCGATGGACAGGCCGGTAAACAGCTGGTCCCAGTTGGTGGAGTGCTGGCCGATGAAACTGGTAAGCCCCACCGGAAGGGTTTTGAGCTTATCGGACTGGAGGAACACCAGGGGAAAGAAGAAGTCGTTCCAGATAGGCACTGCGTTATAAATCGTTACCAAAGCAATGGAGGGAGCGGTGATGGGCATAACGATCTGGCTGTAAATGCGCAGATCGCTGCAGCCGTCGATCCGGGCCGCCTGCTCCAGGGCCGCGGGGATGGTGCGCATAAAGCCCGAGAGAATGAACACCGTGGAGGGCAGGCCCATGGCGATAAAGATGAAGATCACAGCCAGGGGGGTATCCATCAGCCCCAGCCACTTTACGATTTGGAACAGGGGGATGATGGCGGCCTTCAGGGGCAGCATAATGCCGCTTAAAAACAGCATATAGATCAGGGTGTTGCCCTTGAAGGTGTACCGGGCGATGCCAAAGGCGGCCATGGAGCCCAGCAGCAGCACAAAGACCATGGAAAGGCCGGTAACCATCAGGCTGTTGAGAAAGTAGCGGCCGAAGCCCCGGGAGATCCACAAATCAATATAGGTGGTAAAATCAAAACTGGCCGGGAGGGAAAAGGGCGTTTTCATGATCTCCCGGGTAGATTTGAAAGAGGACATGATCATATTGAATAAGGGATAGATAATCAGCACAACGTATGTCATCATCATCAGGTGCATCAAAATGATAAAGATTTTCTTGCCCAGGCTGGCATGGCGAAAGCGCATCCCTGTATTCACAGTTCCACCTCCCTGGACCTGGTAAACATAATGGAGCACAAGGAGAAGCAGAAAGTCATCAGATAGATGATCACTGCGATGGAGGAGCCGATGCCCACCTCCGGCGCGCCGGAATCCACGGAGCCGAAGGCCGTGCGGTAAAACAGGGTGCCGATGGTATCCGTGGCGTAGTTGGGGGGGCCGTCCAGCCCGGCCATGGTGTAAACCTGTTCAAAAACGTTCAGGCTTCCGATAATGGTCAGCACAGAAATAATGGTTATGGAGGGCACGATCAGGGGCAGGGTGACTCCCCAGAACATCTGCCATTCGCTGGCGCCGTCCAGGTAGGCGGCTTCCGTGCATTCCGCCGGCACATTGTCTATGGCGCTCATAAACACCAGGGTGGGAAAACCCAC
>CAZQAM010000007.1:1372-14138 GCA_964591355.1 uncultured Oscillospiraceae bacterium | reverse complement strand
AAATCGCCGCCACCAAGATGCCGGATCTCAACGCCGCTTCCATCGAAGCTGCCATGAGCATGGTCAAGGGCACCGCCCGCAGCATGGGCGTTACCGTGGCCGACGACTGATCAAAGGTTTCAGGACAGTAGTGGGAGGACATAGCGCCGCTATTACCACGAGGAGGATAATAAGATGAAACACGGCAAGAAATACACCGACAGCAAAAAGCTGATCGATTCCACCAGACTCTATGATCCCGCCGAGGCCATCGAGCTGGTGAAGCAGACTGCGAAAGCCAAATTCGATGAGACCATCGAGCTCTCCATCCGCCTGGGCGTGGATCCCCGGCACGCGGATCAGCAGGTCCGCGGCACGGTGGTGCTGCCCCACGGCACAGGCAAAAAGGTGCGCGTGCTGGTTTTCGCCAAGGGCGACAAGGCCAAGGAAGCGGAAGCTGCCGGCGCTGATATCGTGGGCGATGCCGATCTGGTGGCCAAGATCCAGAGCGAAAACTGGTTTGACTTCGACGTCTGCGTGGCCACCCCCGATATGATGGGCACCATCGGCCGCATCGCGCGTCTGCTGGGCCCCAAGGGCCTGATGCCCAACCCCAAGTCCGGCACTGTGACCATGGATGTGACCAAGGCCGTCCAGGAAATCAAAGCCGGTAAAGTGGAGTACCGCATCGACAAGACCGCTATCGCCCATTGCCCTATCGGCAAGGTGTCTTTCGACAGCGACAAGCTGGTTGAGAACATGACCACCCTGATGGACGCGGTGATCAAGGCCAAGCCTTCCACCGCCAAGGGCACCTACATCAAGTCGCTGTACATGAGCAGCACCATGGGCCCCGCCATCAAGATCAACAGCCTGAAGTTCTGACGATCTCCCATTCAGGCAAAACAGGAAAAGCCTTGTCCCGCAGGAAAAGACAAGGCTTTTTCTTTGTTTGGGACAATTTCTATTTTTCTCTTGTTTTTTTTCACGGCTTGCCTTATCCTATTGGTAGGGATTCAAATAAAAGTGAAGGAGGTTTTCTACGTGATTCAGTTTCGAAAAGTACTCGCTCTCATCCTGGGCTGCCTGCTTGCCATGACGGCGGCTCTGCCTGCGCTGGCGGATATGACAAACGAAGAATACGCTGCCGCTGCCAAGCTGTATCCCTTCGATACGGCCAAATATGCAGGCAAGACCGTGATTCTTCACTCCAATGATGTGCATGGCGCGCTGGACGGCTATGCCTACATCGCTGCCCTGAAAAAGCTTTACGCGGCGCAGGGCGCGGAAGTGATCCTGGCGGACGCGGGCGATTTCAGCCAGGGCTCCACCTATGTCAGCACATATAAAGGTGCTTCCGCCATAACCATGATGAACGCCGCCGGCTACGATGTGGTCACGCTGGGCAACCATGAGTTTGACTTTGGCTATGCCCAGCTGATGGAAAACCTGAAGGAAGCCCAGTTCCAGGTCATCTGTGCCAACGTGCTGCTGCGCGACAGCGGAGAACCTATCCTGCCCGCTACTGCTATCCTTGAAAAGGGCGGCCTGAAAATCGGCTTCTTTGGCCTGGAAACTCCTGAAACGGCCACCAAGGTGAATCCCGGCATGATTCAGGAAATCAGCATCACCACCTTTGAAAATCTGTATACCTGCGCCCAGGCCGCCATCGATTCCCTGGCGGGCTGCGATCTGATCGTGGGCCTGATCCACCTGGGCGTGGACAAGGAATCCGCCGCCAACGGCTACCGTTCCATTGACCTGCTCCAGCATGTGCACGGCGTGGACATCCTGCTGGACGGCCATAGCCACACCGTCATGACTGCCGGCGAAAACGGCGAAGCCATCCAGTCCACCGGCACTGCCTTTGCCAATGTTGGCGTGGTGATCATTGACAACGAAACCAAGAAAATCGAAGACAGCTTCCTCGTTCCCACCCAGTATCTGGGCAAGGATGCCGAGGTGCTGGCCGTGGCCACGGGCATTATCAGCGAAGTGAATGCCAAGTACGACACTGTGTTTGCCCAGACCGCCGTGGAACTGGAAGGCGAAAAGGCACAGGTCCGCGCCCGTGAAACCAACCTGGGCGACCTGATCTGCGACGCCATGGTGTGGAGCGTGGTCAAGGAAGGCGGCATGGAAAACGCTGAACCCAACCAGGTCGTGGGCATCACCAACGGCGGCGGCATCCGCGCCACCGTGAAGGCGGGGGATATCACCATGAACCATATCAAGACCGTACTGCCCTTCGGCAACACCGTAGCTGTGGTGTACGTAACCGGCGCGGAGCTGCTGGAAGCGCTGGAAGCCTCCACCTTCTCCACCCCCGACCCCATTGGCGGCTATCCCCAGACCAGCGGCATCGTGTGGACCCTTGATACCACCCAGGAATACGCTCAGGGCGATCTGTATTTCGATCTGGCCGGCAAGGAAACCAGCTATTATGGCCCGTCTGAAATCCGCCGTGTGACCATTGAATCGGTCAACGGCGAGCCCTTTGATATCAACGCCACCTACGCTGTGGTGACCAATAACTTCTGCGCTGCCGGCGGCGATACCTATAATGTGTTTGGCCGCGCCTATGCAGCTGGCAATACCTTTGATACCGGCATTCCCATGGATCAGGCCGTGATCGATTACATCGAGCAGGTGCTGGAGGCCGAGGTTACGGATGAGGCTTATGGCCAGAGCCGCACCAGCCAGACCCAGATCCTGCCTGAAGCGGAAGAGGCCGAAGAGGTTCCCGCCGCCTGAGGATCATTTCCAACAGACGGAAAGCATCCGCTGAATCGGACGCGCCAATCAGTAAGAGAATCCCGCCGACCGGCGGGATTCTTGACCATTTCTTTCTCATGCCGGCGCGGGGACCAAAAAAGCTGGCATTTTGCAATGAAATCTCCGGTTAGGGAAAGGAAAAAATGATGGAAAGAACCATCCGGACGGTATCCGGAACATATGCCCGGGAAGCCCTGGATTTCGTGGAAGCAGTTTTTACAGATCACCAGGACGAGGCGGAGGGGAAAGCTGTCCGGAGGCTGGTGGAGGAAATCCGAAGCAGGCAGTACTATCTGCCGGAGATGGAACTGATCATGACCGATGAAAAGGAAGAGATCATCGGCTACGCCATGTTTTCCCGCTTTTCCATCGAAGGGAAATACGCGGATGAACTGCTTTTGCTTTCGCCGGTGGCGGTGAAAACGGCGCTGCAGCGGCAGCATATCTCCAGGGATCTGCTGGAATACGGCTTTGAGAAAGCCAGAGATCTGGGCTTTCAGGCGGTGCTGGTGGAAGGCGCGCCCTGGAATTACCGCAGCCGGGGTTTTGAAACCTCCGCCCGGTACGGCATCGTGGCCGGCCCCGGCATCCATCTGCCCCATGTGGATTGCTTGATGGTGAAGGAATTGGTGCCCGGGGCACTGGAGCATATCAAGGGAGAAGTGGATTACGGGTTTTACGATGCCCTGAAGGAAGGATGAAGAGTCCTCATGGGCGGCTGCCCCTTTGATCCCACGCGCGGGACGATCTTGTCCCGCGTATTGCTTTTTCGCGTCTTTCCTGATATAATGCAGGCAGAATCGAAAGATTTCACATGGATCACAATAATTGAGGGAGGGGACACAATGAGAAAAAGTCTGTCCGTTATCCTGGCGCTCATCCTGGCGCTGTCTGTCGTGAGCTTTGCCGCCGCAAGCGAAGTGAAAACCGCTTCCGCCCAGGGCTTCGGCGGGATGGTGACGGTGGAAGTCACGGTGGAAGACGGCAAGGCCGTGGCGCTGAATGTGGATGAATCCACCGAAACCTATGGCCAGTTTACTCCGGTCAAGAGCATGGACGATCTGAAAGCCGCCATCCTGGAAAAGGGCAGCGCCGAGGGCGTGGACGCGCTGACGGGCGCTACCTTTACCAGCAACGCGATCCTCAGCGCCGTCACCGCGGCGCTGGAAGGCGAAGGCGCATCCAATGAGGCTATTGGCTTTACTGCCGGGGAATACACCGCCACCGCGGAGGGCTACAATGGCCCCACCACCGTGAAGGTGACCTTCTCCGACGCGAAGATCGAAAACATCGAAATTGAGTCCACCGCGGAAACCGGACATGTGGGCGATATCGCCTTTGACGTCATGATCCCCGAAATGCTGGAAGCCAACGGCTCCGGCGTGGACGGCGTATCCGGCGCCACCTTCTCCAGCCGTGCCCTGCGCACTGCCGTGAACGACGCGGCCAAGCAGGCGGGCTGCACCAACCTGGACGCCTTCATGGCCGCCAAGGTGGAGCATCCGGCCGGCGAGCCCATCGATGTGACGTATGACGTGGTGGTGGTGGGCGCCGGCGGCGCCGGCATCGCTGCCGCGGCCCAGGCCGTACAGAACGGCAATACCGTGCTGATCATCGAAAAGAATGCCGAAGTGGGCGGCAATACCCTGGTTTCCGGCGGCCAGTACCAGAGCGTGATGCCCTATCTGGTATGGGATCCCGCCGATCCCGACGCCACAACCGGCGTGTATGCTTTCAACGGCCAGACCTATGACAAGGTCAAATCCGTGCAGGGCTGCATCAACGAGCTGAACATGATCCTCAACTGGAGCGAAGAGCCCTTTGATGAAGCTTACTATCAGGATCACGAATTCGTGGCCGGCGACGCGCTGGAGCTGAGCAAGCATGGCGTGCACGCCGAATACCTGCCCACCCTGCTGGCGCTCAAATCCGAGATCCGCGAATACTTCGTATGGGCCGCGCCGCAGCTGGCGGCCGGCACGGACGAGAGCCAGCTGACGCTGTTCTCCACCATCAACCTTCACATCTTCCAGACCTACTACGGCGGCCTGCGCCAGAGCGCCGACAAGAGCCAGTGGATCTACGGCAATGTGGATCTGGTGAAGCAGTTCATCGAGGGCGGCCAGGGCCTCAAGGAATGGCTGGAAGCCCAGGGCGCTGCCTTCTATGAGGACAGCCAGCAGACGCTGATCGGCGCCCTGTGGTATCGCGAAAATGAGTTCACCCGGGAGCAGGGCCGCTGGGGCGCCTACTTCCTGGCGCCCATGAGCACCATCCTGGGCGCGGAAGGCAATCAGATCATGAAGCGCACCACCGCCGAATCCCTGATGGTGGAAAACGGCCGCGTGGTGGGCGTGAAGGCCACGCAGTATGACGGCACCCCGGTGACTGCCCATGCGAACAAGGGCGTGATCCTGGCTACCGGCGGCTATGCGGCCAACATCAATCTGGTGCTGGACGGCAATGTCTACTGGTCCGAAGAATACCTGACGAAGAATACCAAGACCACCAACCGCTCTTCCCTGCAGGGCGACGGCATCGCCATGGCGCAGGCCATCGGCGCGGCCACCACCGGCATGGGCTTCACCCAGCTGATGCCCATTTCCTGGGTGGATAACGGCAACCTGGCCTTCGGCGGCGGCAACTATGCCTGCTGGATCAATCCCACCACCGGCCACCGGTTCGTGGACGAGGGGTCGGAGCGCGACGTGCTGTCCCTGGCTGAGTTCCGCAACGGCATGGAAGTCAACGGCACCCAGGGCGTGTTCCTGGAATTCTACAACAAAGAGCAATTGATGCCCGCGCCCATGCAGCTGGCGGAGGGCGACTATGCCGGCCGGTATTACCGCCGCACCATCGCCGAATTGCCCGCCCTGTTTGAAGAACTGGGCGTTACCGCCGATCCGGAAGTGGTGATAAAGACCATCCGGGATTATGACGCAGCCGTGATGGGCCTGGGCGAATATCCAGACGTTGGCAAGGCCATCGCTTCCCGCACCATCGGCAACGTGCAGAAGGATGACAACGGCAAGTATCTGCCCGACACCTACGATCTGGATAACGCGCTGCTGACTATCCGGCTGATGGCGCCCTCCACGCACCACACCATGGGCGGCCTCATGGTGGATGTGGACCGTCACGTGCTGGATACCGAAGGAAAGATCATTCCCGGCCTGTATGCTGCCGGCGAGGTCACCGGCGGAATCCACGGCGGCAACCGCCTGGGCGGCAACGCCATTGTGGAAATCTTCGTTTCCGGCCGCACCGCGGCGGACGCCGTGACGGCGGACAATCCGTAAACCGAAGACCAGGGCCCTTTTCCGGAGCGGGGATTCTCCCGCTCCGGTTTTTTTGAAAAAACGCTTGCAATTTTTGGGGAAATCCTTTATAATCCTTAATTGGCACATCCTTGCGTCTCACACAGGATGGGACGCCATACGTCCATGAGGAGGTGAAAGAATGAACAAGTATGAATTGGTGTACATCATCGACCCTGCTGTGGAAGAAGAAGCCCGCAAAGCGCTCATCGCCAAGTTCAACGACCTGATCACCGGCAACGGCGGCAGCGTGGACAAGGTGGAAGAGTGGGGCAAACGCCGCCTGGCTTATGCCATCGATTACAAGACCGAGGGCTATTACGTGCTGGTGAATTTCCAGGCTGAGGCCGAACTGCCCAGGGAACTGGAGCGCAACCTTCAGATTTCCGACAGCGTCATTCGCTATCAGGTGATCAAGCTGCTGGAGCGGAAAGTGGGCATCAAGCCCCGCGCCGTGCGGCCTGCGCCTGCGGCCCCCGCTGCTGAAGCGCCCGCGGAAGCGCCTGTGGAAACACCCGCTGAAGCGCCTGCGGAAGCACCTGCCGAAGCCCCCGCTGAATAAGGGAGAGAGCGAAAGATGAACAAGGTCTTTTTGATCGGCAATCTCACCCGCGATCCGGAACTGCGCACCACGCAGTCCGGCGTCAGCGTCTGCTCCTTCACCATCGCCGTCAACCGCCGCCGCTCCAGCAGCGCCGAGGCGGGCCAGCCGGAAGCGGATTTCTTCCGCATCACCGCCTGGCGGCAGCTGGGTGAAATCTGTGCCAAGTATCTGGCCAAGGGCCGCAAGGTCAGCGTGGTGGGCTCCGTGTCCGTCAGCACCTTTACCGGCAATGACGGCCAGCCCCGGGCCAGCCTGGAAGTGCAGGCGGACGACGTGGAATTCCTGACGCCCAAGGGCGAAAGCGGCGGCGATGCCGGCGCGTATGCCCCGGCGGCCCCTGCAGCGCCCCGTTCAAGCGGCGCGGGCTATGGCTCCGTCCCGCAGGGCGGCAGCTTTGTGCAGGTGGATGAAGAAGAATTGCCGTTCTGATCGGAAATCAAATAAAGGAGGAAAAAAGCCATGTCTGAGGATCGCGGCGAAAAACGCCCCCGTCCCCGCGGAAAACGCCCCCGGCGTAAGGTGTGCGATTTCTGCGTGAGCAAGATCGAATATATCGATTATAAAGATGTCAACCGTCTGCGCCGTTCCATCAACGAGCGCGGCAAGATCCTGCCCCGCCGTATGACCGGCAATTGCGCCAAGCATCAGCGCCAGCTGAGCGAGGCCATCAAGCGCGCCCGTGCCATCGCGCTTCTGCCCTACACGGTGGACTGATTCTGATATCAGAAATCCAAATACCCCGGAGCAGCATGTCTGTTCCGGGGTTTTGACAATCTGGGAAATCCCAGTTCCTGGACCTCGGCAGGCGATGCAGCATGTACGGCGAACAAACAGGTTTCCGCCTGTTCGGTTTACGGCTGCAGGTGAGCTCCCGGGCAAAAGGAAATAAAAGGGCAGGCTGAGAACCGAACAAGTTCGGTTTCAGCCTGCCTCTTTGTTTCTCCTGTGCGCTTTGCGCACAGGCCGCGCGGTTTTGCCGCGCTGCCCGGGAGCGGCGGTATCCTCCAGCCGCTTTGATGTTGCTGGTTTATCGGAGACAAATGCTGCCTTCTCTGGTTCTCTCTTCGGCTTCGAAGAGAGAACGCCCCGTTCCGTCTCCCCTTGCCTGCTATCTGCACATGCCACGGTACCCCGAAACTCAGCCTTCCTGCTCCGGCAGGGTATTTTCATTCTCCTTAATCCACAGCAGGATCACCGTGCCGGGAGCGCAGTGCTCCGAAAAAAACTGTTCGATGGACATCACGCAGTCCTCATAATCGTCCGCCATATTGAAAAAGCGGAAGGCGCCGTCCGCCTGGCGCACATAGGAAGTGAAATGCGGCTCATGGCCCTCCCGGTAGCGGAAAATGCCGGCGGCGCTTTCCCGAGCGGCCAGCAGGGCTTCTTCCCGGCCCACGGTTTCCCGGTACCGGGGCACATAGCGCTTCAGGTATTTGCGCATCACGCACATCAGCGTGAGCCCCGGCACCTTGAGGAAGTGCATGTCATCCAGTTCCCGGCGCACCTCGTCAAAGGCCACGTCATGATCCAGCGCCCGGCGCAGGTTGTATGCGGCGATCCAGCCGCAGCCGTTCAGGTTGGCGGGGATGGTGCGGTATCGAAGAGAGGAAAAACAATCCTGATCGATGATGTATCCATCCGCGGCAAAGCCCATCTCCAGCGGTTTGAGCGCAGCCATGCCTCCCCATCTCCCTCTTCGGCGAATTTCACAGCAATTCGATATTATAATGAAGAAAGAGAAAAATGTCAAATGCCGCGGGACAGGGACGCCGCACAGGCCCCTCAAACGGCTATTCCGCCTTCCATTTCCTGCGGAGCGCCCGGGCCACGGGCTTTTCAAAGGCATAGGTGATCGCTGCGGCCAGAGCGATGGCCAGGATGAAGCACAGCAGCGTATAGGGCAGCCGCCAGGCGGGATCGTCGGCATTGGGCGTTTCAAAGGGGCTGTAGGGGATGTTCCATTCCTTCAGCTTCACCGCCAGCATTTGATGGTAAATGTAAAACTGGAAGGAGATCGAGCTGAGAAAGCGCATCAGGCGGTTGCCCAGCAAAAACCGAAGCACGGGCAGGGAACAGGCGGCGCTGACCATGGCGATGCACAGGACCATGGAAAAGGGGAATCTCCGGTCCATCTGGCCCTGCCGGATCACGTCATAGCCGTTGGAGGCCGCCTGGGATTGGACGATTGCGCCCGCCTGGCAGGCGCACAGGAGGAACACCGCCGTGAAGAAAAGGCGGATCTTCCCATCCCATTCCCCGCTGCCCAGCTTCCTGCGCAGAGCGGCGTAGACAGACGCCGCCGCGAAGCCGTTGGCATATACGTCCAGGAAAGCGGGCAGCTGGTTGAAATACATGCTCACATCGCTCTGCTTTCCGGCATAGGCCCGGAACAGAAACGCGCTTCCCGCCATAGCCGCCCAGGTGACGGCGGGCCGCTTTTTGAAGGCCCGGGCCAGAAAGGGGAAGAGCAGGTAAAACTGCATTTCCACTCCCAGGGTCCACAGGGCCCCGTTGAGAGGGGTATTGTGATAGCTGAAGGGGAAGAGGGTGTGGGTAAAGGTGAGATGCGCGATCAGATCCTTCGCCGCGTCTCCAGCGGTGCTGTACGCTCCCTGGACGCTGGAGAGAATGAACAAAGGCAGGATGCACAGCAGATAGGAGGGCAGGATGCGGATCAGCCGCCGCTTGTAGAAGGGCAGGACGGCGGGAGGCTTCTTTCCCTCGGCAAAGGGCAGATACAGAAGAAAGCCGGACAGCAGCAGCATGCCGTCCACCCACATATAGCCCGAGCGCAGCAGGGGATCCAGGCTGATCACCCGGTTGCCCAGCACCAGGGAAGGCGTCAGCCATCCCTGCTGCCAGATATGATACCAGCCCACCAGAAAAACGCAAAGCGCCCGGAACCCATCCAGCACGTCGATGCGGCCGGGCTCCGGGGCCTGGGTATAAGGGCGGAAATGCAGGGTGATCTGTTCCATGGGCTATTGGGCCTTTTCCATCTTATAGACTGTCCGGGTTTTGATGTTGCGCAGGTTCAGTTCGTTGTCGCTGAGGGAAAGGATGTTGTAGGTATAGGTGAGGCTGTCTGCCCTGTCGCCGATGGAGAGGGCATAGGCTCCGCTGGCGCCTACGGTGAAATAATACGGCTTTCCGTCGATCTGGCAGGTGCCGTCATCCCGGAAGGTCATGCGGGTGCCTCTGCTGCCGGCGCTTACCCAGTCCCCGATGATGCGGTACACGGACCGGGTGAGCTTTTTGGAGGATACGTCCTTGTAGTCCTTGATCTGGTTGTAATACGTCAGAGCTTCAAAGGGCTTTTTGGCATTGTACAGCGATTCGGCATACTGGTAGCGCGCTTCCTGATACATGTCCGGCAGATCCTTGTACGCGTCCGGCAGGTAATCCATGGTCAGGGATGAGAGCGTGTCCACCGCGGCGCGGTAATCCTTTTTGTCCATGGCCTCCTTGGCCGCCTTGTACGCGTCGGAATAATACGTATCGGCAGTCTCTTTGGCCAACGCGGCGGCGTCCTGATAGGCGCCGGCCCGGCCAAACAGCCCGGCGGCGGCGGCCAGATTCCCGGCCTCCCGGGCGCTGACGCCAGCTTCGTAGGCGTACGCCTGCATTTTCTTTTCGGCGTCCCGGTATCCGGTGATATCGGCCAATTTCAGCGCGGCGCCGGCCAGGTCGCCTTTCTCCGCCTGCGCCAGGGCAAGCTGGTAGACGCAGCCCTGGTACTGGGTTTCGGCGTCGGCGTAATCCTTCAAAGCTTCCAGAATGGGCAGGGCTTCTTCATACTTTTCCTGGTTTACCAGCTCCATGGCCAGGAGATACCGGGCCCGGTCCTGGGCCTCCCCGGCGTCTTCCCCGCTGAGGGAGGAGAGGATGCTGATGGCTTCCTCGTACTGGCCTTTGTCCGTCAGCGCCTGGGCGTAGGAAAGCCGGGCGGCAGCCAGCTCCTCCGCATTGCTTTCGTAATGGCTCAGCTGCTCCAGCGCGTCGATGACGGCGGCGTAATCCTCGGCCTCCATGCTGTCCTGAGAGCGGGCGTAAAGCAGGCGGCTGGTCTGCTCATCCGCGTCCTTGTAGCCGGGAATGGAGGCAAACAGCTGCAGGGCGTCCTGGGTCATGCCGTTGTCCAGCAGGGCCAGGGCGGGCAGATAAATGGCTTCCTTCCGCGCTTCCTCGGCCTCGGGCAGATCATTGGCAGCCAATTCAAAGTATCCCCGGGCGCCCTCATAGGCTTCTTCCTCCATCAGCGAAAGACCCAATTGGTAATAGCACTGGGACAGGCGCAGCCTGGAATCCTGATAATTTGAGATTTTTTCCAGCATTTCGGCGGCTTTCTGATAGTCGCCTTTTTCCATCAGGTCCACAGCCGGGGTGTACAGGCAGGCGGCGGCCCGGCGGTAAGCGTCGCTGTAATCCCCCGCCTGGAGGAAGTATTCCGCGGCGGCGTCGTAATCCTTCTGCTCATAATACAGGCTGCCCGCGGCATAGCAGGCCGCCTGCAGCCGGACGGCGCTGTCCCGGTAATCGCCCAGGAGGGTAAAATACTCAATGGCCGTCACGGGGTCCTTTTCCAGGGCCAGCACAGCGGGCTGATACAGGCATTCCTGGGCGTTGACGGCTGCGTTCTGATAATCGCCCAGCTCCAGGTATTTTTCCCGGGCGGCGGCATAATCGCCCTTTTCCATCAGGGCGTTGGCCCATTCGTAGGCGGCCTGGCTGCGCTTCATCCGGGCGTCGCTGTAGGAAGGCACCTGCTCATAGAGAAAAATGGCCTCCTCCCAGTTCCCGGCGGCCAGCAGCTTTTCGGCGTAAATGTAGCGCGCTTCCTGGGCGCAGCTGGCGCTGTCCTTGTAATCTCCCAGCGCGTCAAAGCCATTCCATGCGGCGCGGAGGGAGGTATAGGTGCCGCCGTGCAGCGCGGCCTGGGCAGCGCGGTAATCGCATTCGGACGCCATTTCGGCGCTGTCCTTGTATTCGCTGATGGCCAGGAACTGCTCCCTGGCAGCGTCGTACTGGTTGCTTTCCAGGGCACGGTTGGCCTGATAATAGCGGTAATAGGGGATGCCGTGGAAATAGATGCCGTAGGCGGCGCCCGCCAGTAGCAGGAGGGATACGGCGGTAATGATGACCGCCCGGCGGATGCGGCGGCGCCTTTTTTGAGACGCTTCCTTTTCCTGGGCGGCGCGGCGGGCTTCCTCCCGCTGGCGGCGCTGCTTTTCTTCGATGAGGCTCTGCCGGTTGAAGAGGATGCGCTCGATGGCGGCCTCGTTCAGTTTGGTGAACAATTCATGCTTGTCCCGCCGGCAGCGGCGGCACTCGTCGTCCTTGGCGGCGTTGGCGCGGCCGCATACGCAGACCCATACGGCGCCTTGGTCGCTGGGATAGCAGACGGCGTCGGGGCCGGCCAGCTCCTGCATCACGTTCAGCTGTGCGCCAGTCAGGGCGGGGGAAGGCGTGTATTCCAGCGCGGGGCCGGCGCCCCGGCGCCATACGCTGCCGTCCACGAACCAGGCTTTCTGGATGATGACCTCCAGATCCTGCGCGGCCACGGCCTCCTCCGCTTCCAGGGTGATCTCGTAGGCGTGGCGGGCCGGGATCTCCAGGCCCTGCAGCCGCTCCACATAGCGGGCAAACTGCTCTCCCTCCGCGTCGATGCACAGCACGCAGACCTGCACGCTGTTCACTTCCATATCGGAGAGGTTATAAATCTGCATGGCCAAAACCGGGTTGTCCGCTGTGGGCATTTTGCAGTGCCACAATTCGATGGGGCAGCTCAAATCAATCCGCATGAAGCATACGCCTCCGACCAAACTTATGTAACTTCCGGGCACACGCGGGCGGGCGCCGCCCTGCTGCGCAGACGCGTTTTATCTGAGCAGCATCTGGCCGTATTGCAGCGTGCCGTCCGCAAAGACCATATTCCAGATCACGGTGCGGCCGTCCCCGGTGCGCAGGGCATAGGTCAGGGAAGCGGTGGCATCAGCATGGGAAAGCACGCCGTAGGGGGCGGTTTTCCCGTCGCCGTACAGGAGGATGAGATCGGAAGAGCACAGGTCTGAACTCCAGTCACCGCTCATTA
>CAZQAM010000007.1:0-1362 GCA_964591355.1 uncultured Oscillospiraceae bacterium | reverse complement strand
TGCCGGCTGTCACCTGGGTGTTGTCGCCGTGGAGGAAGCGGTTCATCACGCTGTCCATGGAATCGTCCACCCGGACGCCCCGGGGGCCCTCAAAACCGGGCTGCTGGAAGGTCAGGCTGTCCACGCGCAGGAAATTGCGCTGGCCGTCATAGACGAAAACGATGCTGACGTCATCCCACTGCCGGGTGCGCAGCCATTCGCCGGTGCTGTCTTCCAGCCAGTCGTCCACCGGGGTTTCGCCCAGGACCGCCACGGCGTCTTCCGGGGTCAGATGCAGAAAATCCAGCCCGCCGAACCGCAGATCGTTTTCCTCAAAGGGGGCGATGTTTTCGCCGGTGACGCTGGCAGGATACGGCGTGAATTCCCGGGTCTCCTGGATCTGGGCCACGTTGGAGAGCTCCTCCAGAGCGGCGGCTTCCTCCACGATGGTGCCCAGGCCGAAAAGCTCGATCCCCGTCACCATATCCTGCTCGATGGTATAGGTAACGCCGCAGCGCACCACGCCCTCGTCCTGCCAGGTGAATACCAGGTGGGTGATTTCGGTGACCCGCTGGCCTTCCCGGAGAAGATACCCCGCCGTGGCCTGGGGGCGCTCGTCATTCACATACAGCGCCGCGTCGTAATAGGTCCCTTCCAGGTCGGGGTTGTCATTGGGGTACACGTTCAGCACGTCCGTCATGGGATCCCCTAGGCAGATGCCCCGCAGATCCTCCTGGCCGCCGCTGAGCACGGCGCCCAGCACGGCGCTGTTTTCGCTCAGCTCCTCATCGGCAATGGTCAGGGAGGCGTCGGAGAGATAGGTGACGGTGGTTTCCCCGGTTTCCGGGTCGGTCACCGCTTCATTGACGCCGAAGGCCAGAGCGTCTCCCGCCAGGACGGCCAGGTACATTTCAATTTCTTCCTGGGTCAGGAAGGCGTTTTCCTCCGCCAGGGGATCGCCTTCATGGAAAGAGTCTCCGGCGGTTTCCGCCAGGGCGGTGCCGCACAGCAGTAGGCAGGCCAGCAGCAGCGAAATCAGCTTTTTCATGGTTTTCAATCTCCTTTATGATTCTGCGAAATGGGTGACGCCCTGGGGCGTGACCAATGCATAGAGCAAAGTGGCTTTGGGCGAGGGATCGGGGGAGAGGGTGAGGGCGCGGAGGATGCGGCTTTCCGCTTCCGCGGCGGAGGCCTCGTCCCGGGCATGGAGGGTGCAGATCACATCGCCCTTTTTGATGCAATCGCCGATGCGCTTTTCCATCACGAAGCCCACGGCGGGGTCCACGGCGTCCTCCATGGCGACGCGGCCCGCGCCCATCCGCTGGGCCGCCAGGCCCAGGAGATCGGAAGAGCACACGTCTGAACTCCAGTCACGAGATTCCA
>CAZQAM010000006.1:0-15200 GCA_964591355.1 uncultured Oscillospiraceae bacterium | reverse complement strand
TAAGGCTTTCTTGGAAGGGGTGCAGGGGGGGCCGTTCTTTGGCCTCCAAAGAACGATTCCCCCTGCTATCACTTTCCGAAATTCTCGTTGATCACTTCCCGGGCCACCTTGCCATGCTCCAGCACGATGGTGCGCTGGGCTGCTTCAGCCACCTCGGGATCGTGGGTCACGACGATCAGGGTCGTGCCTTCCTTGTGCAGCTGGGCAAACAGATCCAGCACGATGTTTTCGTTGGCCTCATCCAGATTGCCGGTGGGTTCGTCAGCCAGGATCAATTCCGGATGATTGATCAGCGCCCTGGCCACGCACACGCGCTGCTGCTCGCCGCCGGAAAGCTGGCTGGGCAGGTGCCGGGCGCGGTCCCTGAGGCCCACCCGGCCCAGGGCCTCCAGCGCTTCCTGCTCATCAGGCATGGAATGATAGTACTGGGAAACCATCACATTTTCCGCGGCGGTCAGGTAATTGACCATGTGGAACTGCTGGAAGATCAGGCCGATCTTATCCCGGCGTATGTCGGTCAGTTTTTTGCTGTTTTCCTTGGAAATGTCCACGCCGTCCAGCAGCACTTCGCCCTTGGTGGGCTTATCCATGCAGCCGATAATGTTCATCATGGTGCTTTTGCCGCTGCCGGAGGGCCCCATGATGGCCACCCATTCGCCCTGATCCACATGGATGCTCACGTTGTCCAGCGCTTTCAACTCTCCATAAATCTTTGATACATTCTTTAATTCCAGCAAGCTCATTTTTATTCTCCTTTCAGGACGATGGCGGGGTCAATCGCCACAGCGCGTTTGATGGGCAGCAGGCAGGAAGCCGCCGCGATCGCCATGGAAACGATGATGGCGGCAGGCAGCAGCAGGGGCTGGAAAGTGATGGAAGAACCGAACACGTTGACGCTCACCACTTGGGCAAACACGAAGCCCAGGATGGCCCCCATCACGCCGCCCAGCAGCCCCAGGAACAAACCCTCTCCCAAAAACTCCGCCCGGATGGAGCCGTCCGACGCGCCCAGGGCTTTGCGCAGGCCGATTTCCCGCCTGCGCTCGGAAACCACCGCCATCATGGTGGTACTGACGCAGATCATGGTCAGGAGCAGCACCACCAATGTTACCAGGAACACCAGCGCCGTCAGCTTTTCCAGCACCGACGCTTCGGACCGGGCCACGCGCTTGACCAGCCGGGCCTGGATACTGCCGCTGTTTTCGGTGATGCCGCTGGCGTATGCTTCCAGCTGATCCACCCCCGCGGAAACGGAAAGCTCCGCCACATCCAATTTGTCCTCGCCGGTCATGCTTTCCATATCCTGGAGGGACAGGAACACATAGCCCTCTTCCTCGCCGCCGGTGGTCAGAATGCCGGAAACGGCAAAGTTCATTGTCTTTGGGCGGGCGGAAACGGCGGTCTCCGTGGCGTTGTTCAGCGCCTCCACCACAGCGCCAGACGTAACCGTGGCGCCGGTCAGCGCATCGATCTCGTCACCCAGGGCCAGGGGCAGGGATTTGCCGATGAATTGATTCAAAAACGCTTCATCCTCCGGGATGCGCCCGCCGTATTCCGGGGTCTGGGTGGAGGCGTCCACGGAGAGGGAAGCAATCTTCGCGTCCTCATCCAGTTCCGTGGTGACGTATACGGTCCCGCCGCCAAAACCCTCCGCACTGCCGGACAGGGACGCGCCGGGCACGCGGCTTTCTTCCGGGGTTTTGTCGGCGGCATGATGGGCCGGCTGATAGGTCAACTCCATGGTGGAGCCGATTTTCACGCCGATGGTGTCGGCAATTTCCTTGCCCACCAGCACCTGACGGGTCTCACTGGGGTACGCCCCTTCCACGCTGAAATAGGGGCTGGTTTTGGTGATCTGAGCAAAATCCGTGCCCGCGGCGGTGAAGGATTGCTGCCGGGTGGTCATATCCAGCCGCACATAGCGATAGGGAGCGGCGCCCACCAGCGCATCCTCCGGGATGACCGACAGCGCTTCCGTCAGGTTTTTGCCGTTCAGGGTTTCGCCGTCCTTTGGCAGCAGCAGCATATTCGCGCCGTAGGAGCGGAACTGCGCGCCCATCTGACGGGGCACATCCACATAGATGGTCACAAGGCCCGCCAATATGGTGGCTCCGATGCCGATGGACAGGAGGGCAATCAGCATCCTGGAGCGCCGCCGGAGCAGCGACGCGGTGATCATGCGCAAAAACATCCTTCGTTTCGTCATTGTTCATTTCACCCCTTAATGTCCGCCGTGCAGCACTTCCGCAGGCCGCAGCCGCAGGATCTGCCGGATGGCTGGCAGGCTGCCGGCGATGGTGACCAGGGCGATCAGCCCCGCTACGATAGGCGCGACCCTGGGATTCATGTCGATGGCCGAACCAAACACGCTGTGCCCGATGAGCTGGGCGAAGCCAAAGCCCATGAAATACCCGGCCCCGAAGCCCACAAGGGCGGTGAGCAGGATCTCCGTCATGACCACGCCGGTGATGGAATGATCCCTGGCGCCGATGGCCTTGAGCAAACCGATCTCCTGGCTGCGCTCCATGACGGAGGCGGTGACCAGGTTGGAGATGCCAAGAGCCGAGCCGATGAGGCTCAGGGCGGTGATCAGGATCATGAGCAGCTTGGTTTTATCCAGGATCGTGCCCTCGCTTTCGGCTACCTTGCGCACGGCGCTGGCGACGGACCCGGTAATCACTTCCTGGATCTGATAGCAGATGGCGCTGACGTAGGCCGTGCAGTACCAGGTTTCATAATCGCGGCTGGACAGAGCGGCGGGGTTGCGGGCTGCCCTGCGGGCCAATTCATTGTCTGGCGTTGTGAGGGCGGATACTTCGATGGAAGCCACCTTGTTTTCACGGTCGGTCAAATCCTGCACCAAATCCAAAATGCCGAAAATCTGCTCATCCTCGTCGCCGCCCGCGTCGTAGATGCCCGCGATGGTCACATCTTTTTCTGCCTGGGAGGCGGCAATATGCACGGTGTCGCCTGCGTGCCAGCCCATCTTTGAGGCCAGCGATGCGCCGGCCATGATCTCGGAAGCGGCGTTCCCGTCCTTTTCATCCAGCCAGCGGCCTTCCGTCACATCCCACCAGGAGCGCATGCCCACCACGCCCGCGTCCAGGCTTTCGCCGGTGGGAAGGTCGAGATGATGGTTGAACCAGGTGCCGGTCATCCTGACCTCGCTTCCGTCCGGCAGCGTCACCTGGGCGTCCAGGAAGGGGGTAAAGTCCACGATATTGAAGGCCCAGAAGATGGTTTTCAGCCTGCCCAATTCGTCCTCCCGAAGGTAGGCGGCATTCAGGGAAGTGCCCTCGCCCACGTCGTAAATATCGGAAAGCAGGGAGGAATCCTTGGGCTTTACAGTGATGTTGGCCCCGTAGTTTTTCAGTTCCTTATTGACCTTTTCTTCCACGCCCAGCACTACGTTCAGCATGCCGGTGGCCAGGGACGCGCCCAGGGCGATGGTCAGGGCGATCAAAAGCATTTTGCCCTTCTGATGAAAGAGCACGCCGCGAATCATACGAAATAACATATCGGATCCTTTCTGGGGGAAACCGCTCTTTGGAGGCCAAAGAGCGGTTTCCCCCAGACCCTTTTCCGAGAAAGCCATAAGGGAATTGCTCCTTTGCCTTTACCAGCGGTTTCAAACCCTGCTTATCTGAACTCCTTTTCTCCCGCCAGAATATCATCCAGCTTGAACAGCAAATTCCCATCCTTCACCTCATAGGCCAGGGGGATGGGATTGCAGCCGCCCTTGAAGCCGATGGTATTGATGTTCATCACCACGTCGCAGCGCTTGCAGATCACCTGCCCGCTGCGCTCAAAGTATCCCGCGTTGCCGCAGACCTCGCAGGCGTCCAGCCCCACGCCGAAGGCGGCGGAGCCCGGCTTCTTCACCACGATCCAGCGGACGCTGATATTTTTGTCCGTTTTGTATTCAAAGCGGTGCAGGTGCCCGTCGCTGACGTTCTCCATGGGCACCAGGATGACGCCCGCTTCCCGATCCACGGTATAGGCCTCCGGAGCGGACAGCTCCACCTGCTTCGTGTCGTCGGTTTTCACCACGGTCATAATCACGGCGCACAGGATGACGCAAATCAGCACGCCTGCGGCCACCCTTCTCCAGTGCCGGTTCCGGGCTTTCAATTTGCGGAGCTGAGCAGGGTTGTCATAAGGCTCCCGGATGATCATGCCCTGACGGAACAGGATCACTGCCAGCAGCGCGGCGATGCCTGCCGAGATCCAGATGAACAGCATGGAGTGATTGGCGGTGAACATCATCCAGCCGCCAATCCAGCCATAGGCCGCATCCGTATATTTCACGGGCCATTTCAGCCATTTGGCACGGTTCACCCAGGGCACGAAAAAGCGGCCGAAGCAATAAACGGCAAAGGAAAGGAGCCCAGCGTGCAGCGCGGCGGGAACAAGACCATAGGGCTTTATATCCAGCGCACAGCGGGAAAGCAGGCGCGAATAGACGTACAGCAGCACCAGCGCGCCCAGCCATCCGGCCATGCGCACCGCGTAATACGAAGACAGATATCCCTGGCCCATGGTATTGAAGCTGAAAGGATACAGCAGCACGCCGGGCAGGGAATAGAAAATCAGCGCGGCGGACAGCAGAGAAGCTGCGCCACACAAAAAAGCGCCGCCTGCGTGCATGCTTCTGTTTTCATTCCTGCCGAACAGGATGAAAAAAAGAAGAATGAACAGGGTCAGCGACAGGATGACCGCATAGATATAATGATTCCAGTGGCTGGATATGATCAGCCTGGTATTGAATTTGACCGCGGCAAGGGCGACAGAGGCAAGAACGCCCACGCCCAAAGCGGCCCCATGAATCAGCCGCCCTTTCCGGCCGAACAGCCGGGAGAGAAAAGCGTGCATGAGGGTGATCAGAGTGACGGCCAGGAATAAATCCTGCGTCACCATCCAGAGATACTTGAACACAGCGCAACCTCCGAAAAATCAGAGTTCGTAAACGCGCGCAATGCTGGCGCGCCATCCCCCGCGGATGACGTGCCAGCAAGCGTTGGCCTAACAAAAACACATGGTTTGAAACATGTCCTTTGCGGCTTTCTTGGAAGGAGTCCCCAGGAAATCTCCCGGTCTTACCATTCCTTGACGAATTTCCAGCCACTCCAGGTAGCGGTCAGGGGTTCGGTCCAGAAGCCGTCCTTGGCTTCCACGCCCGTCTCGGCGTCCACGTGGAGCAGGTAGCCGTTTTCAGCGGGGCTCTTGATGTACAGGGTGATGGTGTATTCGCCTTCGGCCAGAGGGATGTTATTGCCGTAGTGGGGGCCGTCGGAAGCAGCCATGGGCATCATGGAGCCGGAGTACACTTCCTTGCCTTCCAGATCCTTGATGACAAAATCGATGCTCAGATAGGGCACCCAGCCGTCCACGGGGAAGCCGTAGGGGTTCTCGTTGGCGGTCAGGTCCACTTCGATGTGCAGATCGGAGCCTTCCTTGGGGGTGGCGTTCTCAGCGGGAGCCATGTCCACGGGCTGGAAATACACCATCGCCATGGTCATGAAGCCGACTTCCTGTTCGCCTTCCACGCCCAGTTCGTATTCATCGAAACCCGCTTCTTCTTCGGCAAGGCCGAAAGCGGACATGCTCATCAGCATCAGAGAGGCCAGCACCAGGGCAAGAAACTTTTTCATGGTTGAATCCTCCTCCATCCATTTGATTTGGTTGTATAGCCATCGGGACGCTACGCGGGGCAGCATGCCGAAGGTATCACGATTTTGCGGCGTATTCCGCCTTCACCGCGTCGATTTTTCCGCGGTAGTGGGCGATCATGAAGGTGACCAGCAGGATGATCGCCAGGATCAATTGCGGCAGCAGCGTTTCCAGCCAGGGGTAGATGCCGAAGATCTGGATCACGTCGTTTTCCGGCACGCCGGGCACGCGCAGGGCCAGGTCGAACACGTTGCCTTCGGCCAGCTCCTTGATGCCGCTGCCCAGGAAGGAAACGCACATCACGGCCATCAGGATGGAGGTGGCGGTGAAGAATACCTTGATGGGCAGCTTGATGGACAATTTCGTAATGGCCAGGTATACGAACACCAGCAGCACGCAGCCCACGCCGAACCCTGCCCACACCATGCCGGGATTGCCCTCCGACAGCATGGGCTGGTAGAACAGCACCACCTCAGCTCCCTCCCGGAACACGGAGAGGAAGGCGGTGAACGCCAGGGCGAAGGCGCTGCCCTGCTCTACGGAAGACTGCACCTTGCCGTCGATATACCGGCTCCAGGAGGCGGCTTCCGCTTTGGAGATCATCCAGTTGCTCACATAGAACAGCACACACACGGCGATCAGGGCGGTAATGCCCTCGATGACCTCCTGGGCCAGACCCGCGCCGACGAACGCCTGCTTGGCCCAGGCCAGCACCGCCGCGGCAATGAAGCTGGCGGCCACGCCGCAAATCGCGCCGATGTATACGTTTTTCAGGCTCTTTCCATTGCCGCTCTTGGTGAGGTATGCGATGATGGCGGCAATGACCAGGATGGCTTCCAGCCCTTCGCGCACGATGATGCCAAACGCGCCCAGGAACGTCAGCAGCCGGGGATCGGACTGCCTGGTTTCTTCCTGTGCTTCCGCCGCGGCTTCACCGGTTTCCACAGCAAGCGCCGCTTTGGCTTCCGCCGCCTGGGTATCCAGAGCTTTCGCCTGTTTGAGCACCAGGTTCTTCGCTCCGTCGGTGGTGGTGCGGTATTTGTTCTTTTGATATTTGGCCTGTGCGGTTGCCGTCAGGCTGCGCAGATCGGAGAAATACCCGTCCATTTTCTGACGGTCTTTCAGCCCCAGATCCGTATAGATTTTATGGTTCAGGCCGGATTCTTCGTAAACGGAATAGAAAGCTGTGTTCAGGTTGTCCAGGGCCGCTTCAAAGTCCTTATCCAGATAGCCCATATAGGCGGTGTCCAGCAGCTCTTTCACCAGGGTCGCCGCCTCATACCAGCTGGCGTACTTCTGCGCGGCGTTGGGATCGGTGGAGTATTCGGGGTAGGGATCGGCGGAAACCAGTTCGCCCCGCTTGTAATACTTGGTTTCACTCTGCACGCCGCCCTGCAGGGCCGCCAGCTTGTTGCCATCCTCCCGGATCATGGTTTTCAGCTTCTGCAGCGCGCTGCGAACGGACACGATGGTTTCCTGATCGGCGTTTTCCTTTTTCACCGCCGCCTTGCAGGCGGAGAACTGCATTTCCACGGCATTCTTCCGATTGCCGGAAACGTAGCTCATGGTCTGCCTCTCAAAGCCCGTGGTTTCATACACCCGGAAATAGGCGTTGCTCACATTGTCATATGCCGCCTTCGCGTCGCCGTCTAGATAGCTTTCAAAAGCCGCGTCCAGAAATTGATCGATTTTGTCCGCCGCATCCGCCCAGCGGGTGGAAGGGGCTTCCTCAGCCAAGACGCCCCAGGGCATCGCCAGCAGCAAAATCATCAGGCCGCACAGCAGCTTTGCGGCGAGCCTTCCTTTTTTCATGTTGAGTCTTCCTTTCTTCCCCGTCCTCCAAACAGAAAGCGGCGAAATGTTAGCATATACTAACTTCGCTGGTATGATAACACAACATCCCCGTTGCCCGCTATCCTGATATTGACCTTTTATTGCTTAAAATTGCTTGATATTGACTTTTTTCCAAAACACGTGACAAAGGGATTAGTTTGTGCTAATATTGAATTCATTGTTAGAGTCAACTAATCTTCTGTCTGCGTTCAACCAGGAAGGGAGGGCCCGGCTTGAAAGAAAAACAACCCAGCGGCAAGGCCTTGTCCGAGGCCGCTCAAGCCTATATGGATGCCCACAGCGCGGAAAAGTTTTCCCTGGAGGAAATGGCAAACGCGCTGTTCGTAAACGGAAGTTATCTGCTGCGCACCTTTAAGCGCCATACGGGAATGACGCCGCTGGCTTATCATCATCAGCTGCGATGCGCAAAAGCAAAAGAGCTGCTGATGCAGACAGAGCTCACCGTTTCTCAGGTTGGAGAAGCGGCTGGCTTCGTCTCCTCATCCCATTTTTCACACATTTTCCGAAAAATCGAAGGCTGCACCCCCAGCGAATACCGAAGTCTTCACAAACCCGACGGCCATGAAAGGACAGCGCTGTGAGCAGAACGCTTGATCGATACCTGTACGCCATACGGATGCTCAAGGAGAAATACAGGCATCCGTCAGCATCGCGCTGCGGAAAATGCGGGATCAGGGCCTCATCGACGTGGAGACGGACGGCAATCTGCTCTTTACAGCAAAGGGAGAAAAATGTTCCGATCAGCTTGGAAATCAGGTTTGCTTTTTTCAGCAGCTGCTCACTGACGCCGGGGTGGAGCCTGCTCAGGCCCTCAGGGATGCCGTATCCTTCAGCTGGGAAATGAGCGAAGCTTCCTTTCAGGCATTCCAGTCTATGAAAACGCGATAAACACCGAGAAGCCCGTCCCGGGCAGCCCAAGAACGTTTTTTCCGCAAAGGGCCGCTTCCGGGAAAACTGTTCGTCCTGTTTCCGCCCAGTAGAATGGGCAGGCATCATCCTGTAAAAGGAGCAAAACATCATGGCAATTGTAGAGTTCAAAGATGTGTCCAGGGTTTACCGGAACGGCGAGCATGAGCAGCGGGCGCTGGATCATGTCAGCCTGCGTTTGGAGGAAGGGAAATTCATCGTGGTGCTGGGCCCCAGCGGGGCCGGAAAGAGCACCCTGCTGAATCTGCTGGGCGGGCTGGACAGCCCCACAGAGGGCACCATCCTGGTGAACGGCAGGGATATTTCCACGCTGACGCCCAATGATCTTGCCGAATACCGGGCAGCGTCAGTGGGTTTCGTGTTTCAGAGCTATAATCTGATTCCCACCCTGACCGTTATCGAAAACGTGGCGCTGGTCAAGGAAATCGCGCCGAATCCCTTAAGCAGCCATGATATGCTGAAGGCCGTGGGGCTGTCCGATCACATCCATCAGTTTCCCTCCGAACTGTCAGGGGGCGAGCAGCAGCGGGTGTCCATCGCCCGGGCCCTGGCAAAAAACCCGCATATCCTGCTGTGCGACGAGCCCACCGGCGCGCTGGATTCCCAGACCGGCGTGATGGTGCTCAGGCTCCTGCTCTCTATGGCCCGGGATATGGGCAAAACCATCATCATCGTAACCCATAATCAGAACATCGCCAAAATGGCGGACACCGTGGTCCGGGTGAAGAACGGGCGGATCGAAAATTGTGAAAACCAGGATCATCCCCTGTCTGTGGAAGAGGTGGACTGGTAATGCTGCTGAAAAAACTGTTCAGGACGCTGTGGCAATACAAAGCGCAGTTTATCTCCATGGTCATTATGGTGGCTCTGGGTGTCGGCGTTTTCCTGGGCTTCCATGTGGAGTGGTATTCCCTGGAAATCAATACTGCTGAAATCTACGACGCCACCGGCTTTGCCGATTTCCGCATTTATAACGACAAGGGGTTCACGGAAAAAGAGCTGGAAGCTGTGAAAGCCATCCCCGGCGTGGAGGACGCCACCCGCTTTTTGTCCCTGAACGTGGCGGTGAAGGACGATACCGACACCCTGGCCCTCACCGTCAGCGAAAACATGAATGTTTCCGGCATCCTGCTGACCTCCGGCGAGCCCTATGACGAAAGCGACGCGGAGGGCTTCTGGCTGTCGGATTCCTACGCCGCGGCCAACGGGATTGCTTTGGGCGATCCCCTTACCCTGACCTATCAGAGCATTTCGGTAAAAGGCACGGTGAAGGGATTGGCGAAGTCCAGCGAGTATCTGATCTGCCTGCCGAATTCCACCCAGATGATGCCGGATTATTCCTCCTATGGCTACGTTTACGTTTCCCCGGCCCTGCTGGATCGGGCCATTCCTTCCCTTTATCAGCTGATGATCGGCTCTTTGTACCATCAGATCAACGTGAAATCTTCCCTGGGCAAGGCCGCTTTCGTGGAACAGGCGGACAAGGCGCTTGGCACCACCCGGCTGATCCTGTCCAAGGACGAAACCGTATCCTGGGCCGAAGCCCAGGGAGAGATCAACGAAGGAAAAACCATGGCCTCCATCCTGCCGGTTTTATTCCTGGCCATCGCCATCCTGACTATGGTGACCACCATGCACCGCATCACTGCCAGCGAAAAGACCCAAATCGGCACCTTCAAGGCACTGGGTTTCAAGGACAGGCGTATCCTGATCCACTATTCCGCTTACGCGCTGATCATCGGCCTGATGGGCACTTTGCTGGGCATTGGCATCGGCTATTGGCTGGGCTGGTTTATCATGAACCCGGACGGCGCCATGGCGACGTACATCGACATGCCCTCCTGGTCGCTGCACGCGCCGCAGTTTACATGGTTCGTGCTGATAGGCATCAACGCGTTCCTGACGCTGATCGGCTTTCTGTCCGTGCGAAAGATGCTTTCCGGCACGGCGGCGGATGCCCTGCGGCCCTACACGCCCCGGCGCATGAAGCACCTGCGGTTTGAGGAAACGAAGCGCTTCAAGGCCCTGGGTTTCGGCACCAAATGGAATCTGCGGGACTGTGTGCGCCATAAGGCCCGGAGCCTGATGACGCTGTTTGGCATCGTGGGCTGCATGGTGCTGCTGGTGGGCGGCCTGGGTATGCAGGACACCATGAATGCCTTCCTGGACGTGTTTTATGAAAAAGCCATCAATTATACTGCCCGGGTCAATCTGGACAGTGACAGCATGCCCCTGGCGGAGGGGAAAGCTCTGGCGGAACAGCTGAATGGCGACTGGGCCGCTTCCCGGGCCATCCAGATCGGTGACAAGGGGTATTCGCTGGAAATTTACGCCATCGCTCACGACAAGGTGCGCTTTGCCGATACAGATATGCGCATCGTCCCCCTGACCGACGACGGGGCGTACATCTGCGCCCGCATCGCCCGGGATTATCACCTCAAAGCCGGGGATATGCTGTCCTTTTCTCCTTATGACAGCGATGAACACTACACCGTGCCCGTGGCGGGCGTGCTGGATTCCATGACTGAGGGCGTGTTCATGACCGACATTTTTGCCGATCAGGCAGGCATTTCGTATGCTGTTTCCTCTGTATTCACCGACGAAACTGACATCCCGCAGGACGCGCATATCCTGAACATCCAGAGCAAGCAGTCCATTATGGATTCCTTCGATACCTTCATGGATCTGATGAACAAAATGATCTGGCTGCTGGTGCTGGCGGCGGTGATTCTGGGCATCGTGGTGCTCTATAACTTGGGTGTCATGAGCTACACCGAGCGCTACCGGGAGATGGCGACGCTCAAGGTGGTGGGCTTCAAGGACGGCAAAATCGGGCGGCTGCTGATCAGCCAGAACCTGTGGCTGACGGGGATCGGCATCCTGGCAGGTATGCCCATAGGCGTTGGCGTGCTGCAATACCTGCTGACGGCCCTGGCCGCTGAATATGAATTGAAATTGGCGCTGGGCCTGCCCACCTGGCTCATCAGCACCTTGCTGACCTTCGGGGTCTCCCTGATTGTGGGCCTGATGGTGGCCCGCAAAAACCGCCGCATCGACATGGTGGCCGCGCTGAAAACGGAGGAATGATCCGCGAAAGCCTATCAGCCTGAACAATAAGCATATCACCCGGATCCCCGCATCTATCTGCCGTATGAAGCCCCGCAGCAGCACGGAAAAACCGAAGCGGCAGCCTTCGATATCCTATCCGCCGAAATGTGGATACAGCTGACGCTGGTACCTTCCGGAGGCTGGCGGGACACCGTTGGTTCATGCCAGCCATGAAAAAGCATTTCCGCTTCGGCTCCCGGCACGGTCCCGGCGCGGGCTGGCAAAATGAATGGCGCCTGATGCTTATTCATTAATTGGTCAACAGCGGACAAGCATACGGCCTTGACAGCAAGCGGGCCATGTGATATGATTTATTTGTTAGATATAACTAACTTTTTGCCGCCGTGCATGAACAGTTCCTCAAATGCCCAAGCGGCTTTTCTTAAAGATTAAAGTTAGACATATCTAACGTCGATAAACCATTATATAAACCGGAGGCTCCCATGTCCAACGAAACCCTGATCCGCTGCTGCGCCCCGACGATGGCCTGCCTGAAAACAGGAAATATGTTCAGCTGCGCTTTTGACAGCCAGGAACAGATGACCGAAGAGCTGAGGCATTTGAACCGGCGATTGAAACAAAAGGGGCTGCGAATCCTGCCCTTGAGATGGCGGGAGGGAAAGGCGCTGCTGTATCTGTATCGGCCCGGACTGCTGGAGCGCGATCTAAAGGATCCGCTTTCCAGAAAGCTTCTGTCTGAGTGCGGATACACCTGCCATGACGCCAATGCCTGCCTGGCACGGCTGATTTCACGCTTGCGGACAGAGACGGATTTTCCGCATGAAGTGGGGCTGTTTCTCGGTTATCCGCCGGCGGATGTGGATGGCTTTATGCACCGGAAAGAAGCATGCAAACTCTGCGGACTGTGGAAGGTTTATGATGATGTGGAAGGAGCAATTCGGCAGTTTGCCCGATGCAGGCACTGTACGGAAGTGTACCTGAACTGCCTGTCCCGGGGTTTTTCCCTGGACCGGCTGGCAGTCGCAGGATAAAGAACGCGCTGTTCCCGACCCCGCAAGGGATTGGAATAGACCAGAAAAAGGAAAGGATGTGCATTGAATGAGCAAAGTCGCTGTGATTTACTGGAGCGGAACCGGCAACACGGAAGCCATGGCCCATGCGGTGGCGGATGGCGCGAAGGCGGCGGGAGCCGAAGTCGATCTGCTGGCCTGCGCGGATGTGGCAGGCGCGGACGGCTACGACGCGGTGGCGCTGGGCTGCCCGGCCATGGGTGCGGAGGAACTGGAGGACGGCGAATTCCTGCCCATGCTGGAAGGGATTGAGCCATCTCTGCCCGGCAAGAAGGTGGCGCTGTTCGGAAGCTATGGATGGGGCGCAGGCGAATGGCTGGAAAGCTGGGAAGCACGCTGCGCTGAAAAAGGGATCGCTCTGGCGGCGGAAAGCGTGAAAGCCAACAATGCCCCGGACGACGAGGCGCTGAATGCCTGCAAAAAGCTTGGCGCAGCGCTTGCTGAATAAGGAGGAAAGAAGAATGAAACGCATTTTGAATAAGCTGATCCCGGTCGTTCTGGCGCTGGTCATGCTGGCGGTTTTCAGCGCTGCCTCCCGGGCGGAAGCAGCTGCTGTGGATGAAAGCGCCGAGGCAGCCGCCTTGCTCGAGGCAGTGAGGGGCACCTATGAGCCTTTGTTTCCCGTGATTACCAAGCCGGAATACGATCAGCTGTGGCTGGATCCCTGCATGGCGATTTTGGGAGAAGAGGCCGCGCCTGTGATGGCCGAAGCGCTTCAATCCGCCTGCAATGGAACCATCTACGGGCAGGAGGCTATCGACGCCTTCGGGGACGGTTCGCAAGAGGCACAGTTCGATTGTTTGTTCATTGGCGGTGTTTCCGCCATCACCTTTGACGGAAATGCCATCAGCGGCGCGGATGACAGCGGCAATCCCGTGTTCAGCCATGAATACGCTTACGCCGGCAAACTGTCTCTGGGCGGAATGATGGAAGGCTATCTTTATGAAACTGCCGACGAAGACGCCGGCGAATTCCAGTACTTCTTCCTGATGCCCGACACGCCCGCCACCACCTATCACCTGGAATTCCGCTACGGCAGCAATACCGATGACCTGGCCAAATACAATGAAGGGCCCTACGCATATTGGCTGGCAGCCGGCTTTCCGGCAGACGCAGATCAGCAAATGATCGAAAACGTGATTGCGCTGTTCTGTCTGGAAAACATGGATTATTCCACTCATATGCCGCAAGCGCTGGCTCAGCTGAACAGCCTCGGCTTTGCAGGCGTGTGGCAGGCCGATCTGAGCGCCTTCGGCGAGGAATATGCCGCCGTCGATCTGCGCATGACCATCGATGAAAACGGGCACGGCATCACCACGATGAATGGCCAGCAAACCGCCGATTTTGAAGCCTTCGCCGCGGACACCGGCGAAAAGGGCGACGGAACAGGGCTCTACGTGGCCTACAGCCATATCGATCAAGAAGCTGAGTCCGCACCTTATGTTCTCTTCGAAAATGAGAATGGCCAAACTGTGCTGACCTTGACAGCGGACGACGGAGTGATCAGCTGGATCAAGGCCGACGCGGAAACTGCGCCGGGCGTGATCGAAATCGCTGCGGCTGAACAGCTGGCAGCCATCCATGAAAATCTGTCCGGCCACTATGTGCTGACTGCCGATATCGACCTGGCGGGGATGGAATGGACGCCCATCGGCACTTATATGCCTTCCGGTGAAAGCGAGGAGGAGCAGGAAATCCCCGCGGCGGCCTATGCCTTTACAGGCACTTTTGACGGCCAGGGCCATACCATACGAAACCTCTCCATCCATCAGCCTGAAGGCTGGGCGCTGGGCCTGTTCGGCGTGATTTCCGAAACGCAAATCAGCAACTTTACCCTGGAAAACGCTGATGTGGAGGGCTCCGTGATGGCAGCGGACGTGGTGGGTTACGCCTATTGCTCCACGGTTTCCAACGTGACGTTGGTAAACGGCAAGGTGAATGTGCATTATACTGAAATGAGCGCTGAAGGCATGTACGGCGGCATCGTGGGCGCCGGCATGGGCAGCCGCATCGAAAACTGCGCCGCCCAGGCAGACATCGTGATCCCCGAGGGCACCGCCAACGCCGGTATCGTAGGCGGCGGCCTGGAGATGACCAGCGTGGTGGGCTGCACGGCTGAGGGCACGGTCACAGCGGGCAATAATTGTTACGGCCTTGGCGGCATCTCCGGCTGCGGCTTCGGCGCGGAGAAATTTGCCGATAATACGGCGGAAAATGTAACCATCACAGCCGGCGACAACTGCTATTGGATCGGCGGCATCACCGGCTATGCCGGCGGCTTCGAAAACCCTGATTTCGGAGTGCCGGTTACCGCCTTCACTCATTGCAATACCAGGAATGTGAAAATCATCGCCGGCGAAAACACCGATGGCATCGGCGATATCGTGGGCGGCGGCTTCTACAGCGAGCAGGCAGCCGCAGTGATGGGTGAACCTTTTGACAATCCCACCGTGTATACGATCAGCGACTGCAAAGCGGAATAAAATCTTTTTACTTCTTCAAGAAGCGTCGGCTGAACCGCCGGCGCTTCTCGATTTATTAGCCGAATTATCATACCTTTAGAGATCGGAAGAGCGTCGTGTAGGGAAAGAGTGTAGGATAGGGTGTTGT
>CAZQAM010000005.1:13715-16209 GCA_964591355.1 uncultured Oscillospiraceae bacterium | reverse complement strand
GCCACCTCTTCCGGCGTGCCCTTGGCCACCACCGTGCCGCCGCCGTCGCCGCCCTCCGGGCCCAGATCAATGATGTAATCGGCGGTCTTGATGATATCCAGGTTATGCTCGATGACCAGGACGGTATTGCCCTGATCGGTGAGCCGCTGCAGCACTTTCACCAGCCGGCTCACGTCGTCCATGTGCAATCCGGTGGTAGGCTCATCCAGCAGCACCAGGGTTTTGCCGGTGGCCTTCCGGCTCAGCTCCGTGGCCAATTTCACCCTTTGCGCTTCGCCCCCGGACAGGGTGGTGCTGGGCTGGCCCAGCTTCATGTATCCCAGCCCCACATCGTAGAGGGTGCGCAGCTTCTGCATGATGGCGGGATGGACCTCGAAAATCCCCATGGCTTCCTCCACCGTCAGATCCAGCACATCGGCGATGGACAGCCCCCGGTATTTCACTTCCAGCGTTTCCCGGTTGTAGCGCTTGCCCCGGCATACCTCGCAGGGCACGTAAATATCCGCCATGAAATGCATTTCGATCTTCAGCAGGCCGTCCCCGGAGCAGGCTTCGCACCGGCCGCCCTTCACATTGAAGGAAAAGCGGTTTTCTTTATAGCCCCGCACCTTGGCTTCCGGCAGCTGGGCAAAGACTTTGCGGATCAGGTCAAACAGCCCGGTATAGGTGGCGGGATTGCTCCGGGGAGAGCGCCCGATGGGCGACTGGTCGATGCTGATGATCTTATCCAGCTGCTTCACGCCCTCGATGCCGTCGTAATCCGCTTTCCTGGGCCGGGCGCGGTTGAGCTGATGGGAAAGGGCGGTATAGAGAATGGCGTTGACCAGGCTGCTTTTCCCGCTGCCGGATACACCGGTAACGCAGCAGAACACGCCCAGGGGAAAATCCACGTCGATATTTTTCAGGTTATGCTCCCGGGCGCCCAGCACCGTGAGCCAGCCCTGGGGCCTGCGGCGCTTCCCCGGAACCGGGATGGTTTTCTTTCCGCTCAGGTACTGCCCGGTGATGGACTCGGGAGATCGCATCACATCCTCCACCGTGCCCTGGGCCACGATGCGGCCCCCGTGCTCCCCCGCGCCGGGGCCGATATCCACCAGGAAATCGGCGGACCGGAGAGTCTCCTCATCGTGCTCCACCACAATCAGGGTGTTGCCCAGCTCCTGCAGATGCCGCAGGGTGCGAAGCAGCCTTGCGTTGTCCCTTTGATGCAGCCCGATGGAAGGCTCATCCAGGATATAGAGCACCCCCATCAGGCCGCTGCCGATCTGCGTAGCCAGGCGGATGCGCTGGGCCTCGCCGCCGGAGAGCGTGGCCGCCCCCCGGGACAGGGTCAGATAATCCAGCCCCACATCGCAAAGAAAGCCCAGGCGGCTGTCCACCTCCCGGAGGATCGGCGCGGCGATCATGGTATCCTTTTGAGAAAACTGCACGGTCCTGAAAAACTCCCGGACGCGGCGCATGTTCCACTCGCTGACCTGGGCGATGTTGCAGCCTCCCACCGTAACGGCCAGGGCTTCGGGCTTCAGGCGCTTTCCCTTGCAGGCGGGGCAGGTTTCATGGGCCATGTATTCCTCATAAGCGGCTTTCATGCCCTCGCTCTGGGTTTCCTGATAGCGCCTTTCCAGGGAAGGGATCACGCCCTCAAAGGTGGTCTGATAGGACCCGGTTTCAAACTGGATCTTCAGTTTCTGGCCGCCGGTGCCGTAGAGGATCTTCTGCTTCACATCTTCCGGCAGATCCTGATAGGGGGTATCCATGGAAAAGCCGTAAAAATCCGCCATGGCGGCAAACATGCTGTGGGCGGTGGACCCGACATCCCCGCTGTTCCACCCCATGCAGGCCACAGCCCCCTGGTTCAGGGACAGGGAAGGATTGGCGATCACCAGATCGGCGCTGACCTTCATCAGGTCCCCCAGCCCCGAACAGGTGGGGCAGGCGCCGTAGGGGTTGTTGAAGGAGAACATCCGGGGAGTCAGCTCCTCGATATTCACCCCGCAGTCCGGGCAGGCGTAATTCTGGGAAAACATCATTTCCCCGCCGTCCGGGGAAAGCAGGGCGGAAGCCAGGCCGCCGGACTGCTTCATGGCCGTCTCCAAGCTGTCCGCCAGCCGCTGGCGGATGCCGTCCCGCACCACCAGCCGATCCACCACCAGATCGATCTGATGCTTTTTCTGCTTGTCCAGGGCAGGCACATCATCCAATTCGTACATTTCCCCGTCGATCCGGGCGCGGACGAAGCCCCCCTTGAGGGCGTCCTCCATGAGCTTCACATGTTCGCCCTTCCGCATCCGGACCACCGGAGCCAGGATCTGCACCCGGGTGCCCTCCGGCAGGGAAAGGATGGCATCCACCATCTCATCCACCGTCTGCTGCCGGATTTCCTTGCCGCAGTTGGGGCAGTGCGGCAGCCCCACCCGGGCGTACAAAAGGCGCAGGTAATCGTGAATCTCCGTCACTGTGCCCACCGTGGAGCGGGGGTTGCGGGAGGTGGTCT
>CAZQAM010000005.1:0-13705 GCA_964591355.1 uncultured Oscillospiraceae bacterium | reverse complement strand
ATCTCGTGACTGGAGTTCAGACGTGTGCTCTTCCGATCTGGTGGTCTTCTGATCGATAGAAATGGCGGGCGACAGGCCTTCGATGGCGTCCACGTCCGGCTTGTCCATCTGGCCCAGGAACATCCGGGCGTAGGCCGACATGCTTTCCACGTACCGCCGCTGGCCCTCGGCGTAAATGGTATCAAAGGCCAGAGAGGATTTGCCCGAACCGCTCAGGCCCGTAAAAACCACCAGTTTGTCCCGGGGAATTGTGAGGCTGACGTTTTTCAGATTGTGTTCCCGGGCGCCCCGGACGATAATGCTGTCTTCCATGGTTTCCTCCGTGCAGATCTGTGTGCCCGGCAATTATAGCACATTTGTTCGCATTTGTGAAGGGGAACAAGCCAACATTTTGGGGCTTTTCTTGCATTCTTTCCCGGCTTATGTCATAATGGGAAAAAATCCGCCCCGGGAGGAGATGATCGCATTGGCCACCGGCATCTGGGTGCGCCTCATGCACAAAAACCGCATCGAAAGGGATATCACCGTCGAATGCGCCGTCAGCGGCTGGCAGGAGGCCCTGAGCGAAGCCTGCCGCGCGCTGGACGCGCCCCGGCCCATCCTCCTGCCCCGGCATGAACGGGACTGGGAGCAGTTTTCCCAGGCCCGGTTCCTCAAAGAGCATTTTATCGAGGATGTGCCCTTCGACCGGATGGAAGTGGAATTCATCGATCCGGACAAAAAGAAACGGAACAACCCCGCCTATTATTGAATCACCGGGAGCAGACCATGCGAAAAATTTTCCTGTCCCTGCTTTTTCTTCTGCTGTTTTCCGCCGCGGCCGCCGCGGAGATCGTCATCAGCGAGGTGATGGCGTCCAACGGCGTGTATACCAACGGCGAGGCTTACGATTGGATCGAAGTGCACAACACCGGAAAAAAAAGCGCCGACCTGAGCGGCTGCTGGCTGTCCGACAGCAGGAATGCCCTGACCAAATGGCGCTTTCCGGAGAAAACCACCCTGAAGGCAGACGGGTACCTGCTGGTGTACTGTACAGGTGAGGAGATGCAGCCCGGCGGCAAAGGCGTTTATTACGCCAATTTCAAATTGTCCTCCTCCGGGGAAACCGTATACCTGACGGACAAGGACGGGCAAACCCCCGTCACTTCCCTCAAAATCCCCCGGCAGTACGGCAACGTATCATGGGGCATGCCGGCAGGCGGCGGGGACTGGGGCTATTTTGCCAGCGCCACGCCGGGCAAAAAAAACATGAAAGCGGCCTATCCCGGCCGGGCGGCGGCGCCGGCCATTTCCCTCCCCGGCGGGTTTTACGAAAAAAGCGTCACCGCAACGGCGCTGGCGCCGGAGGGCACCCGGCTGCGCTATACCACCGACGGCTCCACCCCCACGGAAAAATCCAAAGCATTCCCGGAAAAGGGCGTGGCCTTCCAGAAAACCGGCGTGCTCCGCGTCCGGGCTTTTTCCGAAGACCTGGTTCCCTCGGAAACGGTGTCCGCCACCTATTTCATCAAAGAGGAGCGGCCCGTGCCGGTTATTTCCCTGGTCACCGACGAAAAATACCTGTTCGATAAAAAAACCGGCGCTCTGGTGAAAGGAAACAACGCAAACTATCCCAATTAATAAAAGAACTTGTAATATCCCTTCAATATCTAGTACTACAATCATGAGGGCCTGTGCGAAATCAACCAGGTGGGCACCTTCACCGCCGCGGGCCATTCCGCCCGGCAGAACGCCCAGAAATCCATTGCCCTCCATGCCCGGAAAGCCTACGGGCCCGAGACCTTCGCTTTCAATCCTTTCCCCCACCGGGATTATGACAGCTATAAGGCCCTGCTGCTGCGCTCCGCCAATTCCGACGCCTTTTACTGCCGCCTGCGGGATCCCGTGTATTCCTCCCTGGCGGAGCCGCTGGGCCTGCTCTATCAGGACGCCCTGGCCATCGAGGTGTACATCAACGGCCGGTACTGGGGCCACTATAACCTGCGGGAAAAAATCAACAAATATTTTGTGGCGGCCTGGGAAGGCGTCACCGACGAGGAGGATATCGACAGCATCGATATCCTGGCCCGCACCGGCACCGACCAGTTCCTTCAAAATGGAGACAATACGGACTGGCTCGCCCTGTGTGATTTCTGCAAAACAAAAGACCTGAATGACCCGGAAAACCTCCGCTACGTCACCGACCGGCTGGATATCGACAGCCTGTTCACCCACACCGCCTTCGAGGTGATCCTGGGCAATACGGATTTTACCAACGTGCGCGTGTACCGGGTGCCCGGCGGAAAATGGAAATACCTCTTGTTCGATGTGGAAGCGGGCTTCAAGAACACCGACGCCGTGCCCATGAATTACTTCATCAAAAAAGTGGGCGATAAGGTGCAGGGCTTCCGGCATGAGCCCCTGGCGGCGCTTCTGAACGTGCCGGAAATGAGGGCAGAATTCCTCACCCGGTTCGCCCAGGTGCTGGAATTGTCCTTCCAGTGGCCTTACGTGGAGGCGCATTTCGCGCCGTGGGAAGAGGTGCTGCAGGAGATCCTGCCCCGGCACCTCCAGCGCTGGCCCCACTTTACCATGACCGCCTGGCGGAAAAACGTGGACGCCGCCAAATTCTACGCCCGGGTCAGGCCCACGAAGATCGTGCCGCTGCTGCAAAAGCATATGAAGCTGACCGACCAGGAGGTTTCGCAGTATTTTGGCGCGGTCCAGGCGCTGCTGGAAAAGGTCAACGTGAAATAGACGGACGGGGCGTTCTCTTTCGGAAGCCCGAAAGAGAACCAGAAAGGGCGATTTTGTGACCGCCCATGCAGCAAGCCATAACGAGAAACATCGACGCGTCGTCGCTCCCGGGCTGCGCGGCCTTGCCGCGCGGCCTGTGCGCAAAGCGCACAGGGGAAACAGAAGGGCAGGCCGAAAAACAAGCTCGCTTGTTGTTTCGGCCGGCCCTTCTGTTTCCTTTTGCCCGGGAGCTGGCTTGCAGCCACAAATCCTACAGGCGGAAGCAAGTCTGTTTCCCATCAATTCTTTTTTCGCCGGAAAGGGTCCAGGGTGCTCTGTACCCTGGCGCAGGGTTTGGGGCCGCGGAGGCCCCAACGCTCCCCCTACTCTGTCCAGTGCACCCGCGCCATATCCGGCGCGGCTTTTTTCAGTTTGTCCTTGGGATTGACCTGCACGGGATGTCCCGCCAAACGCAGCATGGGCAGATCGCTTTCGCTGTCTCCGTAAGCAAAAGACGCTTTCCAGTCCGCCTCGATCCCGGCCTGCCGCAGCCATTCCCGGATGCGGCGCACCTTTTCCTCCCCGCGGCAGTTACCCGTCACATGTCCATCGGGAGCAAGATAAGTGCACAGCAGGGCGTCGGCTCCCAAGGCCTCAGCGACCATAAGCATATAATTCTCCGTGGAAGCGGACACCAGCAGCATTTTCTTTCCTTCCGCCTGATGCTTTTTCCAGCATTTCAGCGCTTCGGGATAGATCCGGGGCAGGAGCTCCCGCAGGGCAAAATCCCGGTCCAGGCTTTCCCGCTCTTCCGCCGTCATTTGCCTGCGGAAGCGGAGGGCCCGGGTTTTCGTTTCATCGCTGTCTTCCAGGCGCAGGAAATACCCGGCCGTATGAAGCAGCACGGCAGCCATGTCCCACCGGGAAACGAAGCCGCGCCGGTAAGCCGTTTTCAGATAGGCAACGATGCTGTCCCCCCGGATCATGGTGCCGTCGAAATCGAAGCACGCCAGCGCCTGTCCGCCGTCCATGGCTCTGCCCCCCTTCTGCAGGTAGGATAGCATGGCGGAAAACAATTGTCAATCAGACCGCTTCCAGCCCCGTTTCTCCCTCGATCACCTTCAGCAATTGCTCCTGTTTCCCGTTTTCCGCGCTGATATAGCACAGGTACAATTCCCCGTCCCACATGCCCCGGAATTCATAGCACAGCCTTTCCCCGTTGTCTGTGGGGATCAGGCACAGCCTGGCCTGATCCACCTTCAGCCGAGCGCTGACCCGGCCTTCCGCTTCCTCCAGGGAAAGGGACGGCGCCATGAGGCCCCGGGGCGCATGGTTCATCAGGTAATTCCGGGCCTCCAGGCCCACCACCTGGGCCGTATCCATCCGCAATTGCACCTTGATCAGATCGGGGTACAGCAGGGTATCCCCCTGGGTGGCGGCAAAGGAGATCACCGCCACCCCCTGATACACCTGGAAATAAGTGGGCTCCATATTTTCATACCCATTGCGTTTCAAAAACGCCAGCGCGCTTTCCCGGCATTCCTCCAGGCTCTTTTCCGGCGTGTAATCCGCGGCGTCCGGGGTCAGCCACAAAAGCTTTCCCCCCGTCTGGGTCACGGCAGCCTGCAGGGTGCCGTCCTGCAGCGTCAGGGTCACGCCCCAGCAGGGGATGCTGCCGCCCATGTCCGCCCCGGCGGAAACGGACAGTACTCTTTCCTCCCCCACCGCCTGCCGGGCCAGAGCCATGGCCTCTTCCTTGGTCACCGTCCTGCTGCCCAGTGCCTTGGGCATGCCGGGGTTCCGGGCGTCGGAAAAAGGCCCGTCGTAAATCAGAGTGGGATAGGAAACCTCGCTGTCATAGCTGCCATTGTCTCCCGCTTCTTCCCCGGCACCGTAAAACGGCGTTTCCGCCGCGGCGCTCCCGGGCAGGGTATCCCGGGCCTGATACAGGGCCAGGGTATACGCCCGGCAGGCGATAATCAGGTCTTTGATCTGCCGCGCGTCCTGATCGGAGATTTCCCTTCCCGTCAGGCCGGCGGCGTAATCCGCCACCTGGTTGGCGAATTTGACCGCGTTTTTCCCTGCCGGATGGGCAAGCGGCAGCAGGGACAGGCTGCGCTGCACCTGGCCCGCCCCGTCGCTGACCTGGAAAAGATACCGGTCCTCCGCTTCCCCTTCTCCTGAAACGAGCGCTTTGTTCAGGGAAAGCTCGATATTCTCCATCTGCCGCAGGGCGGAAAGCACCGCCCCCTGGTAGACCTCGTTCAATCGTCCTGCCAGCCGCTCCGCCCTGCGCTGCGCCATGACGGCGATGCCCGCCGTCACCGCCAGGGCCGCCGCCAGAGCGGCCGCCAGCACCCGCATCCTTTTCCATCCCTGCATACGCGGCCTCCTCATACGGCAAAGGAATGGGCGCCGATCCTGAGGCGCACTTCCCGGCTCCAGATCCAGGCGCTGGTGGCGGTGGCGGGATTAAAGTAATAGATGCAGCCGCCGGTGGGATCCCAGCCGTTCATGGCGTCCCGGGCGGCCCGGAGGGAATCGCTGTCCGGGTTCAGGTAAATCTGCCCGTCCGCCACGCAGTCGAAGGCCCCGGCCTGAAAGATCACCCCGCTGATGGTGTTGGGAAAGGAAGCGGACTTCACCCGGTTGAGCACCACCGCCGCTACCGCCACCTTGCCCACATACGGCTCGCCCCGGGCTTCCGCGTGCACCAGCCGGGCCAGCGTGTATACTTCGCTTTCGTTGTAGCTGCCGCCCGCCGCCGACGCGCCGCTGCCGGCTGGGATGCCCAGCGCCGCCAGGGTCGCCGGGCCCACCACGCCGTCCGCTTTCAGCCCGTTTTTCCGCTGGAACCACACCACCGCCTCATACGTGGCCGGGCCAAAAATCCCGTCCGCCGGGGCGCTCATATAGCCGTACTGCCGCAGCTTCTGCTGGATTCTCGTGACTTCGCTGCCCCGGTCGCCCCAGGCCACGGCCCCCATTGCCGTCGCCATGCCGCTGAACAGCAATACGGCCGCCAGCGCCAGCGCCCATCCCCTCTTTTTCATCCGATCCCCCCTCAACAGCTCTATTGTGCTCAGTTTCTCCCTGATTTTCCCGGGAAATTATTACGAAATTATGAAAAATCTGTCTTGACATCGTTAAGAAAAAGTCATAAAATAAGATGAATGATTATGTTATGACCCATTTTTCGGAATGGAGGCATTTTGTTATGCGAAAAGGCGATCTCCTTCGGATCACAGCGCTGGCGCTGGCATTGCTCCTATGCGTGCCGGCCATGACGGCACGGGCGGATGCCGATCCCGTGCTGTACACAGCCACGGCCACGGCGGCGGCCAAAATATACCAGAACGCCGACGCGGGCGCCAAAGTGCTCTCCACCATTCCCAAAGGCGCGCAGCTGTACGTCACCGCCCCCGGCATCATCCAGGGCGCGGACAACTATTATCTGGTGCTGTATCAGACCACCCGGGGCTTCGCGCCCACGTCTTCCATCCAGATCGACGCAGCCAGCGTGCAGGAAAACGAGGATTCCATCTATATCCCCGTTGCCTACGGCGATGAGCGGAACGAAGTGATTTCCCTGCAGGAAGCCCTGACGGAGCTGGGCTTCTACACCGGCAAGGCGGATGGCGTTTTCGGCTCCGGCACCAGGAAGGCAGTGCTGGCCTATCAGAAGGCCAACGGCCTGAAGGAGACCGGCGCCGGCGATGCGGCCACCCAGAAAAAGCTTTTTGAAGGCAAGTCCCGCAACAGCAAGGGCAAATCCGTCAGCATCACCACCGCCCCTGTCTGCCTCGATTATACGTTGGCCAGCGGCCACACCGGCTATGCGGTCAAGGCCCTTCAAAGCCGGCTGAAAGAGCTGGGTTATTACAAAAAAGCCGTGGACGGGCAGTACGGCGCCGGCACGGTGTCTGCGGTGAAAGCCTATCAGAAGGCCCAGAAGCTCACCCAGACCGGCAAAGCCGACAGCCGCACCCAGCGTATGCTGTTCAGCCCTTCCTCCGTCCCGGCCTCCACCGCCACCCCCGCTCCTTCCTCCGGCACCGGGTATCCTTTCGCCACCTATACCCTGGCCGCCGTGAACCTGCGCAAATCCGCCTCCACCTCCTCCCTCCGGCTGCTCACCGTGCCCAAGGGCGCGGAAATCTCCGTTTCCTCCGTGAGCAATGAATTTGTGAAAGCCGTATATAACGGAAAAACCGGCTATATCGCCATCGATTATGTCCATTTGCCCGATCAGTATCTGCCGGGCAAGACCCTGAAACCAGACGCCGCCGCGCAGCAAAAGTATACCGGCATGATGGCCGGCGCCCAGGGCAAGGAAGTGTACGTGCTGCAGGAAGCGCTCAAGGAGCTGGGCTTCTATACCGGCGCGTCGGACGGCATTTTCGGCGCCTCCACCACAGCAGCGCTGAAAGCGTTCCAGAAAAAGAACAGCCTGAAGCAGGACGGCATCGCCTCCGCCGAGATCCAGCAGCTGATCCTGGAAGGCCGTCCGCTGAATATCAAGGGCAAGAAGACCGACGTGGCCATTCTTCCCTGGCTGGAGGATCTGGACCTGAAGCAGGGAGACAAAGGCGAGCAGGTAGCCGCGCTGCAGCACCAGCTGATTTCTGTGGGCGCATACAGCGGCCAGCCCACCGGCATTTTTGACAGCGCCACCGCGAAGGCCGTCAAACAGTTCCAGAAGGAACACAGCCTGTACGCCGACGGCGTCGTGGGCAGGAAGACCCGGCAGATGCTGGATCTTTTAGCCAAAACGCCCACGCCCGCTCCCGTTCTGACCGCCACCCCCGCCCCCGCCGCGAAAACGGCCACCCCTGTGCCCGCTCCCACGCCGCTGACCGAAAAGAACGTGGTGGTCCTGCGCAAGGGCGTCAAAGGCGAAGCGGTGAAACGGCTTCAGGAAAGGCTGATCGAGCTGAAATACTACACCTGCACCGTGGACGGCGTCTATAACGACGACGACATCGCCGCCGTCAAGGCCTTCCAGAAAAAGAACAGCCTGACAGTGGACGGCGTGGCCGGCCTGCAGACCCAATTGGCCCTGTATTCCAGCCGGGCCGTGCCTGCCGTGGGCGGCGCGCCCACTGCCACCGCGGTGCCCGCCGCCTACACCATCCCGGTGGAAAGCGTCAATAACGTGCTCCGCATCGGCAACAGCGGCGACGCCGTGCGCGCCCTGCAGCAGCGGCTGGCCGCCCTGGGTTATTACACCGGGAAAATCGACGGATCCTTCGGCACCGGCACCGCCCAGGCCGTCACCGCCTTCCAGAGGGCCAACAAGCTGACGGCGGACGGCATTGCCGGCCAAAAGACCCTGAGCAAGCTGAGCAGCGCCGCCGCCGTGGCCGTGGCCACGCCCAAGCCCGCCGCCACCGCTACCCCCGCCCCGGCAAAAGCGACCCTGCTGCAAAGCGGGGACAGGGGCGCGGACGTGCGCGCCCTGCAGCAGCGGCTGGTGGATCTTGGCTACCTGAAAGCGGCGGACGGCATTTTCGGCCTGCAGACCTATAACGCCGTGGCGGCCTTCCAGCGCCGAAACGGCCTGAAGGCGGACGGCATCGCCGGCAAGCTGACGCTGAATAAGCTGAATTCTTCCTCTGCCCTGCCGGCCTCCACCGTTACCCAGACCGCCGCCGCGGCCCAGGCCTCCGCAGCCTCTGCTTCCTCCTTCAAAGCGCCCTCGGCCTCCGAGGTCCGCAACGCCAACTGGTATTCCGAGATCCGTTCCCGGGCCAAGCTGATGCCCGACGTGGTGATTTACGATCCGGATACCGGGCTGCATTTCAACCTGCATATGTTCTCCTTCGGCAAGCATGCCGACGCTGAGCCTCCCACCGCCGCCGACACCGCCGTGCTGAATAAAATCTGCGGCGTGAACAGCTGGACGCCCCATTACGTATGGGTGATGTTCACCGACGGCCGGGTGTATATCGCCTCCATCCACAGCCACGGCCACAGCGTGGACCACACCAGCGGCAACAATCTGGAAGGCCACATCTGTCTCCATTTCCCCCGGGTGATGACCGAGGCGGAGGCCACCGGGCCCTACGCCGTCAGCCATCAGAAGGAGATCCTCTTCGGCTGGGAAGTGACCCAGGCCATGGCAAAGTAAAGGCTTTTTGCCAAAACACGCGGAAGCAGGGCGCGCCCCGCTTCCGCTTTTTGTTTCAGCATGGGCGATTTATTTGCAAAAACCCTTGCATTCCGCCCCGGAGCATGCTATAATACTTTTCGCGGCTCATGGGATGCCCCCCATGAATCCGAACTTGCAGGGCAAAAGAGGTGAAATCGAATGAAGGAAAAGATCCATCCCAAGTACGAAAAGGCCATCGTGCGCTGCGTGTGCGGTGAAACGTTCGAAACCGGTTCCACCAAAAAGGAACTGCGCGTTGAAATCTGCTCCAAGTGCCATCCCTTCTTCACCGGCAAGCAGAAGCTTGTGGACAGCGGCGGCCGCGTCGATCGCTTCAAGAAGCGTTTCGGCATGTAAGACGCCATCAAAAGCAGCATGGCCTGATGCAGGGAAATGCTGCTTTTTGTGTATCATACAGCTTTATCATAAGGAGTCAATATGGGACAAAAAACAGATTCTCCCCTGTGCCCCCGGGCGGATATCGGCGGCCAGGCGGTGCTGGACGGCGTGATGATGAAGAGCCCCGACGCCATTGCCGTAGCGGTGCGCCGTCCCAACGGCGATATCGTGGTGAAGCGGGAAACCTATGAATCCCCCGCCAAAAAGCACAAGTGGATGGGGCTGCCCTTCATCCGGGGCTCAGTCAATATGGTGCAGATGCTGGGCATCGGCATGCGGGTGCTGGACGACAGCATGAAAATGTCCGGCGACGACGCCGCCCAGGAGCAGCCCAGCAAATTCGACCAGTGGCTGGCGGACAAGCTGGGAAAAAACGTGGACAAGGTCGTGATGGGCATGGCCGTGGTGCTGGCCGTGGCTTTGAGCATCGGCCTGTTCGTGCTGCTGCCAAACCTCGTGATCATGCTCTTCCCCCGGGAGGCTTCCGGCGGCACCCTGCTGGTCAAAAACCTGGTTTCCGGCCTGGTGCGCATCCTGATCCTCATCGCCTACATCCTCCTGGTAGGCCAGGTGCCCGATATGCGCAGGACCTTTCAATACCACGGGTCCGAGCACAAAACGGTCTACTGCCATGAGCATGATCTTCCTTTGACGCCCCAAAACGCCCAGCAGTTCACCACGCTGCATCCCCGCTGCGGCACCAGTTTTCTGATCCTCACCTTCATTCTGTCCATCCTGTTTTATTCCGTCATCGACGTGCTGGTTTTGCAATTGACCGGCTTTGATCTGGGCGCCCATTATCTTCTGCGGGTGCTCAGCCGCATCATTTTGCTGCCCTGCGTGGCCGGCATCAGCTATGAAGCCCTCAAAGCGCTGGCCCATCACGACGGCCCCGTGATCCGCGCCCTGCGCTGGCCGGGGCTTCAAATGCAGCGCCTCACCACCCGGCAGCCCAGCGACGGGCAGTGCGAAGTGGCCATCGCGTCCATGAACGCAGCCCTGCACGGCCTGCCCGAAGGCGAAAAGACGCCCGAAGGCTGGGTCATCCTGCATCCTGCGCAGGCTTAGCATACCATATTGCGGGAAAAGGATTCTTTCCATGCGGAAGGAATTCTCTTCCCGCGCCCTCCCCAAGAAATCCGCTTGGGGAGTTTTCATATTTGCCGGTATCCCTCCAAAGGAACGGAGAATGTTGATGAACGTTCAGGAAGCCCTGAAAAAAGCAGAAAAACGCCTGGCGGCGGTGCCCGATCCCCTGCTGGACGCGGAATACCTGCTGGCCCACGCGCTGAAGATGCCAAGGCTCAACCTGCTCATGGAAAAGCAATGTGAATTGACGCCCGGGGAAGAAGCGGCCTTTGAAGCGCTGGCCGCCAGACGGGAGAAAAGAGAACCCCTGCAGTATATCCTGGGCACCCAGCCGTTTATGGGCTTTTCCTTCAAAACCGATCCCCGGGCGCTGATCCCCCGGAACGACACCGAGATCCTGTGCGAGGAAGCGCTGCGGCATCTGAAAGCTGGCCAGCGGGTATTCGACCTGTGCACCGGCAGCGGCGCTCTGGCCATTGCGGTGAAAAAGCTGTGCCCTGGAGCGGAAGTGACCGCCTCCGACATCAGCCCCGACGCCCTTTCCCTGGCCCGGGAAAATGCCGCGGCGCTTGGCGCGGATGTGCGGTTCCTCCAGGGCGATCTGTTTTTTCCCGTCTCCGGAGAACGCTTTGATATGATCCTGTGCAACCCGCCCTATATCCCGGATCCGCTGCGGGGAAGGCTGCAGGAAGAAATCGGCTGGGAGCCCGCGCAGGCCCTTTTTGCCGGTGAGGATGGGCTGCTCTTTTACCGCCGCATCGCCCGGGAAGCCCAGGAGCTTTTGAACCCGGGCGGATATCTGATCCTGGAGATCGGGGATGATCAGTTTGAAGCGGTGAAAGCGCTGCTGGCCCCCTCCTTTTTGGGCATCACCCTGCTCCGTGACATGAACGGCCGCCCCCGGTGCGTCCGGGCGGAAAGGAAAACGCCATGAACATCGATGCGCAGTTTGAAACCATGGAAGGCCGCCTGGAGGAATTGACGGTGGCCTCCTCCCAGCCGGACATCCTTTCCGATGTGCCAAGATGGCAGGGGATCCTCCGGGAGATTTCCCAGCTGACCCCGGCGGTGGAAGCCTGGCGCAGCTACAGGCAGCTGCTTTCCGAAATCGCCCAGGCCCGGGAAATGCGGGATGATCCCGACCTGGCCGCCATGGCGGAGGAGGAGCTTTCGCGTCTTGTGCCAAGGGAAGAAGCGGAGCGGGAAAAACTGCGCCTGTTTCTCATTCCCCGGGATCCCAATGACGGCCGCAATGTGGTCATGGAGATCCGTCCCGGCGCCGGAGGCGAGGAAGCGGCGCTGTTTGCCGCCCTGCTGCTGCGCATGTATCAGCGCTACGCTGAAAGAAAGGGCTATCTCTTTGAAATGGTGGACGCCGCCGGCACCGAATTGGGCGGCGTCAAGGAAGCGGTATTCACCCTCTCCGGCGCCGGCGCCTTTTCCCGGATGAAATTCGAATCCGGCGTGCACCGCATCCAGCGGGTGCCCGTCACCGAATCCGGCGGCCGCATCCACACCTCCACCGCCACTGTGGCAGTGCTTCCGGAAGCGGAGGATGTGGAAATCGACATCCGGGCGGAGGACCTGCGCATCGACACCTACCGGGCTTCCGGCCACGGCGGCCAGTACATCAACCGCACCGATTCCGCCGTGCGCATCACCCATCTGCCCTCCGGGCTGGTGGTGACCTGCCAGGATGAAAAGAGCCAGCTGAAAAACAAGGACAAGGCCATGAAAGTGCTCAAATCCCGGCTCTACGATCTGTACCGCTCCGAAAAGGACGCGGCCTACGCCCGGCAGCGCAAGGACCAGGTGGGCAGCGGGGAGCGCAACGAAAGGATCCGCACGTACAATTTCCCCCAGGGCCGGGTCACGGATCATCGGGTAAACCTGACGCTGTATAAAATCGACGCCGTGCTGGACGGCGACCTGGATGAGATCATCGACGCGCTGATCCTGCAGGATCAGGCGGAAAAGCTGCGGCATTTGACCCTGTGAGGACTCCCGTCCCAGTCCATTGCCAAGCCAGGCAAGAAATGCTATAATACAGGCGAATTCAAACGGACGCCAGAAAAGGAGGGAGGCTCGTGGCCGCCCGGCAGCACAAAAAGAAAGATGCTTTCCACTTTGCCCATCCGGAGAATATCCGGCGACGGCGGATCATCAGCATCCTGTCCCTGGTGGCCATTTTTGTGATCTTCTCCCTGATCGCATATTTTGTCGGCTTCCCCCTGGTGCGCCAGTTCCGGGAAAGCCCGGAAAACTTCCGCAGGTACGTAAAATCCCACGGGGTGTGGGCGCCGCTGTTGATGATGGGCATCATGGCCCTGCAGGTCATCGTCGCCATCATTCCCGGCGAGCCCTTTGAAATCGGCGCGGGGTTCGTATTCGGCTGGTTCCAGGGCACGCTGTGGTGCCTGCTGGGCTGCGCCGGGGCCTCTGCGCTGGTTTATCTGGCGGTGCGCAAATGGGGCGTAAAGCTGGTGGAGGCTTTCTTCCCCCGGGAGAGGATCCTGCGTTTTTCCTTCCTGCAGAATGAAAAGAAGCTGGATCTGCTGGTGTTCATCATTTTCCTCATCCCCGGCACCCCCAAAGACCTCATCACCTACCTGGTGGGCCTGACCCCCATGAAGCTGCCTGCTTTTCTTTTGATCTCCACCCTGGCCCGGATCCCCTCGGTAGTATCCAGCTGCATGACGGGCAATTTCGCCCAGAACCAGCGTTATCTCGCCGCCGGGATCACCTATGCCGTCACCCTGCTGATCAGCATTATCTGCATTCTGTGGTACCGCCGCATCTCCCAGCAGGAAAAGCGGGACGCCGAAAAGGATACGAATCATTCATGAACAAAGAAATCCGCTCCATGCTGCTTTTGTTTCTTACGGCAGCCATCTGGGGCTTCGCCATGGCCTTTCAGCGGGAGGGCAGCCGGTATTTGCAGCCCTTTTCCTTTAACGCCTGCCGCTTTCTCCTGGGCGCCGCAGCCATGCTGCCGCTGATGCTCCGGGAAAACAAAAAGCTTTCCTCCCCCCTGAAAAAAGCCGATCTGCTCCCCGGCGTGGCGCTGGGGGCCATCCTGTTCCTGGCGTCGCTGCTGCAGCAGACGGGGGTCAGTGAAGCGGGGGCGGGCAAGGCCGGGTTCCTGACCGCCCTGTATGTCGTTCTGGTGCCGGTGCTGGCTTTGCTCATCGGGAGGAAAACGGGGCTGTTCACCTGGATCGCCCTGGGGATCGCCCTGCCGGCGCTGTATTTGCTGTGCGTGCCCCAGGGCGAAAGATTCACCCTGGCGCCCTGGGATGGCCTGCTGCTGCTGGGCGCGGTGTTCTGGGCGCTGCACATCCTGGTCAGATC
>CAZQAM010000004.1:6772-17826 GCA_964591355.1 uncultured Oscillospiraceae bacterium | reverse complement strand
CCGTCATCATGCAGCGGGGATGAATGAGCCATAAGGGTTTTCTTTCAGCCGAAAAACCAGGGCATAAAAACGGCAGGGAGGGGCGGGTCATTTTCTCGCCGTTTCTTTCTGCCCCTGCCTTGCCCGGATCAAAGCTGATTGGCCGACGCCTGTCGATTTCTCTCCATTGGCGTGGCTGCGGCTATGCTATGCCCCAGGGATTCTATTCTTTCAGATCCCCGTTGGCGGGGTTGTCAAGCACTTTTCCCCTTTCGGTGAAACGCGAGCCGTGGCATGGGCAGTCCCACGATTGTTCCGCAGCGTTCCAATGGAGAGCACAGCCCAGATGCGGGCATCGCTTGACAGAAGGCGTCAGCAAACTGACGGTGGATTCCAGACCATTGAGGAACAGCTGCGGCGCAAGCATGCTCCTGGATGGAGAAAACAGCTCCGCGTATTCATTTTTTTGCTCCAGGATCAGATCGCTCAGTATCATGGCGGCGGTCATGGAACCGGTGACGCCCCATTTGTTGAAACCGCTTGCCACAAACAGATGCGGGGTGTTTTTTGCGTAGCGGCCGATATAGGGCATTTCGTCCAGGCTCATGCAGTCCTGCGCTGCCCATCGGCACTGCTCCGCTGCGTCCGGATAATGCGTTTGCGCAAATCGCGCCAGTTCTTTCCACTTTCCGCCCTGTTTCCCGGTCCGGTGGTCGCCGCCGCCCAGCAGGAGAAGATCTCCATGGTTTCTGAACGACAGACCGGTTTGGCTGTCGTCCACATACATTCCTTCCACATCCTGGGCGTTTTTCAGCGCAAGCACATAGGAGCGATGCTGATAAAGCTTGAGGAAAAAGGCGCCGTGATTGTTGATGAACGGAAAATGCGTGGCAACGACGACCTTGTCCGCATGGATTTTTCCATGGTCCGTCACAGCGGTTCTTCCTTCCATTGCCCGCACAAAAGTGTGCTCCCGAATATCCAGCTGTGGCGCAATGCCGGCAATGAATTTCACCGGATGGAACTGTGCCTGGGCGGGAAAGCATACCGCCCCCGCCGTCCTGACCGGCAGGTCAGGCGGCAGGCAGAAACGGGCGGGGAACCCCATCCGCTGCAGAACGGTCATTTCTTTTTCCAGCACGGCGGGATCATCAACGGTATAGACGAAATTGTCTTTTGTTTCGTAGTCGCAATCGATTCCCTCACACAGCTTTTTATATGCCTCGAAGCCGGCACGCGCGGATTCCATATATTGCTTTGCAGCCTCGACGGAGCGGCGCTTTGCGATTCTATGATACACAAGCCCGTGCTGATAGGTGATCTTCGCCGTGGTCTTGCCGCTCTCTCCGGACAAGATCCGCCCCTTTTCCACAACAATGGCGCGAACGCCTTTCTGCCGCAGCATCAGGGCGCTCAGAAGCCCCGCAAGCCCGCCACCGATGACCAGCACATCGGTGTGAAGATCGCCCTCCGCCTGCGGAAACTGCGGCAGTGATGCCGTTGCCTGCCAATAGGATTCCATGAAGATTTTCCTCCTGAAGCGGTATTTATGCAGATCAGCGCGCGGGAGCCATCGCGGGGGTTTTTCGCGCGCCCTTTGGGATGTTTCCTTCCTTTTTTCACTGGAGGATTTCGCTCCGTGTTCAGTATTGCCAAATCATGCCGTATTTATCTTCGTCAGACGGAAACAGCCTGCACCCAGCCGGGTGCCCCGGTTTTCTCATGAACCGTAACGCTCCTGAAGCATCAAATATGGAAATGTATGTGTTTATTTTTTTTCCAACAGAGCATTGCATTTACGCGGATATTTTGCTATAATAATTTTCGTTAGCAAGCTGTTATAGATTGTTTTTATTCATTCCATCATTTTCTGCGGCCGAAAAAGGGAACGGGGGAAACGCAACTGCTCCGGAAGCAAGAAATGGATTGGCTGCTGTTTTCGCAAGTATTTTAACGGCAGGATGGCAGCATTCATATGGTTTGGAAATCTGCGCTGCGCAGAGTCAGCGCTGATAAATAAAGGAGGGAACCCAATGAACAAAAGGTCTTTGCTGGCGCTTCTTCTGGCAATGGTAATCACATTATCCTTGCTGCCCGCTCACGCGGAAGAAGCGGCGAAGGAAGCCCCTGAGTTTGCCGCGCTGGTGGCTGAAGGCAAACTTCCTCCCCTGGAAGAGCGGCTTCCCGAGAATCCCCTGGTTGTGGAAGCTGAAACCATCGGCAAATACGGCGGCACCTGGCGCAACATGATCACCGGCGGCGATATCACGCATCTGGCCCGTTATCAGGGCTATGAGCAGCTGATCCGCTGGAACGCCGAGTGGAGCGAATATGTTCCCAATATTGCCTGGAAGTGGGAAGTGAATGACGACTCCACCGAATATACCTTCTACCTGCGCAAGGGAATGAAGTGGTCCGACGGCGAGCCCTTCACCGCGGCAGACTTCGATTATCAGGTCAACCATGTATGGCGCAACACGGCGCTGGTGCAGGTTTTCCCCGCCAACTTCAAGACCGGCGACGATCCCTGCGAGCTGGTTGTGATTGACGATTACACCGTCAAGTTCGTCTTTAAGTCCCCCAACGGTCTGTTCATGCTGAATCTGGCCAACATGAACGACGCGCAGCCTTTTGCTCCCGCTCACTACCTGAAGCAGTACGACCCCGAGTTCAATGAGAACGCGGACGCGCTGGCGCAGGCGAAAGGCTATGCGGACGCCGTGGAATACTTCCCCGACAAGGCCGGCAACGAGTGGCGCCAGAATGCTGAAGTGCCTACCCTCAACGCCTGGATCTGGACCATGGCGCCCGACGGCACCAACATCAAGGCTGAATCCGTCCGCAACCCCTACTACTGGAAGGTGGACGCGGCAGGCAATCAGCTGCCCTACATCGACAAGATCAACTATGAACTGGTTGCCGATACCGAAGTGGCCGTCATGCGCGCCGCCGCCGGCGAAATCGACTTCCACGATCAGAACATCGCCACCCCCGACAACAAGTCCTTCTTCTATGACAACATGGAAAAGGGCAACTATCACTTCGTGACCACCACCATGTCCGCGCCCAACGCCATGAACATCATCCTGAACCTGAACCATAAGGATCCTGATCGGCGCGCGCTGTTTGGCAACAAGGATTTCCGCATCGGCCTGTCTTATGCCATCAACCGTCAGGAGATCATCGATATGATCTACTACGGCGATTCCATTCCGCATCAGACCGCTCCGCTGCCCGGCGCCGACGTGTATGACGAAGAGTTCGCCACCCAGTACACCGAGTACAATGTGGATCTGGCCAATGAGTATCTGGACAAGGTGCTGCCCGAAAAGGATGCCGACGGCATGCGCCTGTTCAACGGCCAGAAGCTCCTGATCCACTTCTACATCGACCAGGCCCGCGATACCTTCATCAAGGCGATCTCGCTGATCGAAGGTTATTGGAAGGCAGTTGGCGTCGAAATCAAATATGACATCATCAGCCGTGACCTGTGGGAGAATGCCACCCGCGGCGGCGACGGCGACTTCGACGCCACCATGCACCGTTTCGGCGGCGGCATCGGTTCCCCCATCTACACCGATCCCCGTTATTACCTGCCTCTGAACACCAACTCCATGTACGCACTGAACTGGGTGACCTATTACATCAACCCTGAAGGCGTCGGCGCCAAGATCCCGCCCGAAGAGCCCCCGGCTGACGTGAAGCGCTCCATGGAGCTCTATAACAAGCTGAAGATCACCGGCGACGCCGATGCGCAGAGAGAACTCATGAAGCAGATCATCGCCATTGCCAAGGATCAGTTCTACACCATCGGTATCTGCACCGAGGCGGACAGCTACGCTATCTGCAACAATGACCTGCGCAACGTGCCTGACACCATGCCCTGGGAGTGGATCTATCCGCATCCCGCGCCCAGCAACCCCTGCTGCTGGTGGTTTGACAGGTAATAAGCCTTCCTCCTTTAGGCTTTGACGTCTGCTTAATAACTTGGGAGGCGACAAAGATGATCAGTCTTTTGTTGCCTCCCTCGTTTATTTGATGCCGATACGGAGCGTTATTTGACAGGATGATTCAAGAAGGAGATATAAAACGGTGAATCAATATCTGGAAAGAACCATGCGCTGGGCGCAGCTGACCATCTGTGAAGGCGATATGGCGAAGTTTGATCCCGACAGGTGGCTCAGGTATATGGATGACGCCGCTTGCGACGGCCTTGTTTTGGGTTCTGGGGGTTATATGGCCTTCCACGATACGGATATACCGTATCACTACCGGGTGAAGCATCCGCAGCATGAGGATGTCTTTGGGTACATGATCGAGGCGTGCCGGAAAAAGGGCTATGCGATCATCTGCCGCACGGATTCCCACGCCTGTCATGATGACGCGCGCCTGGCGCACCCGGAATGGGTGGCCGTCACAAAGGATGGCGAACCGCGCCGGCACTGGTCTTTTCCGGAAGTGTGGGTCACCTGCCCGCTGTGGGATTACGGCTTTGATTTTATGAAGCGCGTGCACGGCGAGCTGGCCCGCAAATATGATATGGATGCTGTTTTCTGCAATCGCTGGCCCGGCTCGGGCGTGTGCTATTGCGATGCCTGCAGAAAGAACTTTTTTGATTTCTGCGGCCGGGAGATCCCCAAAGTACTGGATCCGAAAGACGAAACCACGCAATTGTACCTGCAGTGGCACGAAAAGCGCTCCTTTGAACTGTGCAGATGCTGGGATCAGGAAATCATCCGGAACAATCCCAGCATGCGGTTCGTTCCCAATTCTTCTGTGGGCACTTCTCCTTTCCTGGACAACAAAATGCTTGGCGACTACGCGGCTGTGCTCTATGCGGATTACCAGGGCCGCGAAAAGAATATGACGCCCTGGTTCAACGGCCGCACCGGCAAGGAACTGCACGCCGTGCTGGGGGACAAACCCATTGGCGGCATCTTTTCCACCGGCACCGCGGAGCGGCGCTGGAAAGACAGCGTTCAGGAAAAAGCCGAGATAGAACTGTGGGTGTCCGAGGGGGTTGCCAACGGGCTGAGACCGTGGTTTACCAAATTCAGCATGCAGGTCTTTGACGAGCGCTGGATGCCCGTTGTGAAGGAGCTTTACAATAAATACCGGGACTGGGAAAAGTATCTCCGGCATACCGAGAGCCAGGCCGAGGTGGCGCTGATGTTCTCGCAGCATACCGTGAAAAAGTATGCCCTGGCGGACCGGGACCGGCTGGTGGAGAAACCGATCAACGGCTTTTATCAAGCTTTGATCGAGGCGCGCATCCCCTTCGATATGATCGACAGCCACTATATTGACAGAGAACATCTGAGCAAATACAGGGCCGTCATCCTGCCCAACATCGCCGTGCTTTCCGACGCGGACTGCGTGGCGCTGAAAAAGTATGTGGAAGAGGGCGGCGCCGTGCTGGCATCCTACGAAACCTCCCTCTACGACGAAAACGGCAAGCGCCGGGAGGATTTCGGCCTTGCGTCCCTCTTGGGGGTGCATTTCACCGGCAAATATACGGAAAATGAACTGAACGCCTACATTGCCGTTCATGATGGAGTTGGCGACCCCATCCTGGCCCAGGGCTTCGGCGGAGAGGCCCGGATGGCCGGCACCGAAAACCGGGTGGGCATCGCCTTTGATCCCGCCGATTTTGAGCCTTCTCCCTATCGGGCCGTACCCGCCTTCCCGGACCTGCCCATGGAAGAGGTTTATCCCCGGGATGTGCCGGCAGGCTACGAGGAAGTGCTCTACCGCAGGGTGGGCAAGGGCCGGGTGGTGTTCTTCGACGGGGATATCGGGCGCTGCTACTGGGATTATCTGCTGGTGGATTACCGGCGCCTGATCGCCAATTCCGTGCGCTGGGCGATCCAGGGCCAAGACGCGGTGCGGGTGGAAGGAAAGGGCCTGATGGATGTGACCGCCTGGCGCAATGGGGAAGGATTGATGATCCACCTGGTCAACATGACCACCACCAACGCCATGCGGGGCCCCGCCAGCGAGATCCTTCCGCTGAATGGCATCACCGTTCAGGTCCGCAATGATCTGATCAAAGGCAATCGTGTCATCAGCCTGGAAAATGAATCAGTCCGGGCGGAGAGGGGAGAGGAGTACACCCGCGTGACGCTGCCGGCTCTCCGGCTGCATGAGGTTGTTATCTTCCAATAAGGGGGAAAGATTGATGCTGAAGTATATCATCAAGCGGATCATCTTCATGATCCCAACGGTACTGGTCATTTCCATCCTGACGTTCGTTGTGATTCAGCTGCCTCCGGGAGATTATCTGACCAAGATCGTTTCCCAGCTGGAAGAACAGGGGCAGACCATCGAACGGGCGGAGCTGGACGCGCTCAAGGCGCGCTATGGGCTGGATCAGCCGCTGTACGTCCAGTACTGGCGCTGGCTGTGGCCGATTCTTACCAAAGGCGATTTCGGCCGTTCATTTTCCTATAACGTGCCGGTTGCCGATATGATCTGGTCCCGCATGGGATATACGGTGCTGCTGTCGTTTATGACGCTGCTGTTTACATGGATCGTATCGCTGCCCATCGGCATCTATTCGGCCATAAAACAGTATTCCATAGGCGACTATGTGTTCACATTCATCGGCTTTATCGGCCTGGCCGTCCCAAGCTTTATCCTGGCGCTGCTGCTGATGTATATTTCCTATAAGTATTTCGGCGTGAGCATCGGCGGCCTGTTCTCGCCGGATATGGTGTCGGCGCCCTGGTCCTGGGCGAAATTCTGCGATATGCTGAGCCACATCTGGATTCCCGTGGTGGTTCTTGGCATGGCGGGAACGGCCAACATGATCCGCACGATGCGCGCCAATCTGCTGGACGAAAAGCGCAAGACGTACGTGCTGGCGGCCCGGGCGCGCGGTTTGCCTGAAACCAAAATGATCATCCAGTACCCTGTCCGCGTGGCCATGAATCCTTTCATTTCAACCATCGGCACATCGTTTGCGCACCTGTTTTCCGGGTCGACGGTCACAGCCATTGTGCTGTCGCTGCCCATGTGCGGCCCGATGCTGATCGAGGCCCTCAGAACGCAGGATATGTACCTGGCCGGCAGTTTCCTGTTCATCATGAGCATCCTGACGGTGATCGGCACGCTGATCTCGGATATCCTGCTGGCAATCGTTGATCCTCGGATCCGTTACGGGGAGGGCTGATGGATATGGCAAGAAAGAAAAAACAATCGGCGGTTGCCAACCAGTGGCAATTGATGCGGTGGAGATTCCTCAAGCACAAGGTGGCGACGGTCAGCCTGGTCATTGTGGTGCTTCTGTATTTCATTGCGGCTTTTTGCGAGTTCCTGGCGCCCAACACCTCAAGCAAATATTCCTCCAAGTTCATGTACGCTCCGCCGATGAAGCTTGGCCTGATCGTGAAGGATGAAAACGGCGGCTCCCATCTCCAGCTTCATGTGAAGGGCTATACCGCGACCCTCAACAAAATGTCCGGCAAATGGGAATATTCCACCGATGAAGACAACATCATCCCCATCAAATTCTTCGTTCACCGGGAGCCGTACAAATTCTGGGGCCTGTTTGAAACGGACATCCATCTTTTCGGGCCGGAGGATCCCTCCCAGCCCTTCTATCTGTGGGGCGCCGACCGGATGGGGCATGACCTGCTCAGCCGTGTGCTCTACGGCGCGCGCATTTCTCTGTCCATTGGCCTGATCGGCGTGTTCATGAGCCTGTTCCTGGGTATCCTTCTGGGCGGCATTTCCGGCTATTACGGCGGGAAAATCGATAACCTGATCCAGCGATTGATCGAAGTGGTGCAGTCGGTTCCCGCGATCCCCCTGTGGATGGCCATTGCCGCCGCCGTGCCCAAGGAATGGTCCATCGTCAAAACTTACTTTGCTATGACGCTTATCCTTTCGTTCATCAACTGGACGGGCCTTGCCCGGGTGGTGCGCGGGCGCTTCATGGCGCTCAAGAGCGAGGATTTTGTGACGGTGGCGCGCCTGAACGGCTGCTCCAAAATCAAGATCATCTTCAAGCATATGCTGCCCTCGTTCCTGTCTCACATCATCGCTTCGGTCACCCTGAGCATTCCGCGTATGATCATCAGTGAAACGTCGCTGAGCTATCTGGGCCTGGGCCTGCGGGAGCCGGCCATCAGCTGGGGCGTGCTGCTGCAGGATGCGCAGAGCATCAAGGTCATCACCACCGCCCCCTGGCTGCTCTTTGTGCCCACGCTGTTCATCGTGATTTCCGTGCTGGCCATGAATTTCCTTGGCGACGGTCTCCGCGATTCGGCCGATCCCTACAATTCCTGATGAGAGGTGGCTGAAATGGATAAAAACAATATTCTGGAAGTAAGAAACCTGCATACGTGGTTTCATACAGACGAAGGAATTGTAAAAGCGGTGGACGACGTGGATTTTGTGGTTCCCAAATCCTCCACGGTATGCATTGTGGGCGAATCGGGTAGCGGCAAATCGGTCACGGCGCACAGCATCCTGAGTCTCATTGAAAAGCCCGGCAAGATTGAGGGCGGCGAAATCAATTTTCTGTGCAAAAACGGAACGGTGCTTGACCTTGCGAAGCTGAAGCCCAACAGCAAGGAAATGCGGAATATCCGCGGCAAAGAGATCTCCATGATATTCCAGGAGCCTTTGTCCTCCCTGGGCCCCGTGCACAAAATCGGGGATCAGATGGTGCAGACCATCCGGCTGCATCTGGGGCTGGACAAAAAGGCCGCCTATGAGCGCGGCGTGAGCTTTCTGGAAAAGGTCGGCATCCCCAATGCCCGGGACCGGATGGAAGCCTATTCCTTTGAACTGTCCGGCGGCATGCGCCAGCGCGTCATGATCGCCATGGCCCTGTGCTGCGAAGCCAGTTTGCTGATTGCCGACGAGCCCACCACCGCTCTGGATGTGACGACGCAGGCCAATATCCTGTCCCTGATTCATGAACTGCAGCGGGATCTGAACATGTCCGTCATGTTCATCACCCATGATCTGGGCGTTGTGGCGGAGATCGCGGACAGCGTGGTTGTGATGTACCTGGGCGAAGTGGTGGAATCCGGCAGCGTGACGCAGATCTTCAAAAACCCGCTTCATCCTTACACCAAGGCGCTGATGCACTCCATTCCTCAGATTTCGTTTGACGATCACAGGCGGCTTTCATCGATCCGCGGAATGGTGCCGCATCCCTTCAGCCGCCCTGTGGGCTGTCCCTTCAGCGACCGCTGCGACGAGGTGTGCTGCAGCCGATGCAACGAGGAAAGGCCGACGCTTCAGGAGGCTGAGCCTGGGCACAGAGTACGCTGCTATCAGGGGAGGGTGGATCAATGAATGAACTGATGCAGGTGAAAAACCTGAAAATGCATTTTCCCTTCAGCAAATCCAAAGGTATTTTCAAGAAGGCGAGTGGCGTTTTGAAGGCGGTGGACGACGTGTCCTTCACGCTGTACAGCGGAGAAACCTTTGGCGTCGTGGGGGAATCCGGATGCGGAAAAACCACGCTGGGCCGTTCTCTGATCAGAATCTATACCCCCACCAGCGGGGAAGTGCTCTATCACAACAGGGACGGCAGCGTAGTCGATCTGGCGAAGCTTCCTGAAAAGGAAATGCGAAAATACTGGCAGGATATCCGCATGGTGTTTCAGGACCCCAAGGGCTCGCTGAACCCGCGCCTGACGGTGAAGGAAATCATCAGCGAAGCGATGAAGGAAAACAAGCTGGGGACGGAAGCGGAGATCACAGAGCGGGTCAAATATCTCATGTCCCGCGTGGGACTTCGCCCCGAATACCTGTACCGCTATCCCCACGCCTTCAGCGGCGGCGAAAGACAGAGGATCGGCATCGCGGCGGCTCTGTCCGTGAATCCCCGGCTGGTCATTGCCGATGAGCCGGTATCCGCGCTGGACGTATCCGTTCAGGCGCAGACCATCAACCTGATGGAGGACCTTCAGCGGGATTTCAACCTGACCTATATCTTCGTTGCCCACAACCTGTCGGTGGTGCAGCATATTTCGGACCGCGTGATGGTGATGTATGTGGGCAAAATGGTGGAGCTGGCGGACACGAACACGCTGTACCGCCGGCCCATGCATCCATATACCAACGCCCTGCTTTCCGCCGTTCCGTATCCCGACCCCTCCAAGAGGAGCACCGGGCATATTGAATTGAAGGGCAATGTGGCGGACCCCGCCAATCCTCCCTCCGGCTGTTACTTCAATCCCCGCTGCCCCTATGCGACCGATGAGTGCAGGGCGAAGGTGCCCACCCCGGTTGAGGTGGAAAAGGGCCATTTTGTATCCTGCCACAGGGCGCTTGAATTGGATTTGCCAAGCAAAGCCAAGTTTAAATGGACCTGAAAGGAGACAGTACAGACTTATGGATCCGAAAGAAAAAAACCTGCCCCGGTTCCCGTATGGCGCGGTGTATTACCGGGTTTCCAATCCGCCCCGGAAAGACTGGGAGCGCGATTACCGGACGGCTGCCGAAGACGGCAACAATATCTTCCGCCACTGGTTCCTCTGGTCGGCCATCGAAAGAACGCCCGGCCAGTATACCTGGGATGATTACGATGCCCAGCTGGATCTGGCCGCCCGACACGGCATGAAGACCATCATTGCCGAAATGTGCGTGGTGGCGCCGGAATGGACGCGCAGGGCGTATCCCCATGCCCGTCTGGAAAATGCGGACGGCAAGCTGGCCAACACCTACATGCACGGCAGCTGCGCCACGGGCGGCATCAGCATGTGCCTGGACAATCCCGACGTCAAAGAGCGCGCCGAGGCGTTCCTGACGAAGCTTGTGAACCGCTACAAGGATCATCCGGGTCTGGGCGGCTATGACATCTGGAATGAATGCAATCATCCGATGTGCTACTGCGAAGGAACGCAGAAGAAGTTCCGGGCGTGGCTGAAGAAAAAGTACGGCACCATTGAGGAACTGCGGGCGGCATGGTTCCGCCCCGGCATCAGCGACTGGGAGGATATTGAAGCCCCCCGCATGGTGCAGCCCTACAATGAATACCTGGACTGGCTCAAATTCCACGTGGACAACGGCCTGGAGAGATCGGAAGAGCACACGTCTGAACTCCAGTCACCGCT
>CAZQAM010000004.1:0-6762 GCA_964591355.1 uncultured Oscillospiraceae bacterium | reverse complement strand
GTGGACAACGGCCTGGAGGGCATGAAGTGGAGAAGCGACATCATCCGGAAGCTGGATCCCAATCACCGGGTGACCGCCCACGGCCTGGCCAAGACCTTCCATTACCTGCCGGTCGCCGGCACGGACGACTGGCGCGCGGCGGAAATCGTGGACAGCTACGGCCTGACTTGGGGCTCCCACCGCCACGGAGATGAGCCGTGGAAACAGAGCGAAGCCATGGATCTCATCCGGTGCGCGTCCCGGGGCAAGCCCGCCTGGCACGCCGAATGCTACGGCGGCCCCATGTGGCTCCAGCCGCAGACAATGAACAAGCCCAGGGAAGAAGGCCGCATCGTTTATCCGGAGGACATCCGCTACTGGAACATGACCAGCTACATGCACGGCATGACGGGCTCCCTGTTCCTCCGCTGGCGCCCGCTGCTGGACGGCCCGCTGTTCGGCGCCTTCGGCCCCTATGGCATGGACGGAAGCCGCACCGACCGCTCCGAAATGTCCACTTCCATCGCCCGGTGGGCGCAGGCGGATGAGCAGGCCGCTATGTGGAAGAGCCGCCCCGTGAAGGGGGATATCGGCATTCTGTATGTGCCGGAGAGCGAACTGTTCACCTATACGCTGCGCAATGAAACCGCGCCCTACGGCGACAGCTATGACGGCGCCTATCTGGGGTTCTATCTGAACAATATCCAGGCGGACTTCGTGCACCTTCAGGATATGGCGTCTTATGACACCCTGTATCTGCCCTACCCCGTGATGCTGGAAAAGGAAACCGCGGAAGCCATCAAAAAATGGGTGGCGGAGGGCGGCACGCTCATCAGCGAAGGCTGCCCCGCCTATTGGGGCGACCGCACCCATGTGGGCGAAGTGCAGCCCAATCAGGGGCTGGATGAAGTCTTCGGCTGCCGGGAAAGCTATGTGGAATTTGTGCCCGATCTGCTGGGCGATTTGAAACTCAATGTCCTTGGCGAAACGGCATGGGGCGGGGAATACCTGCAGGCCTATACGCCCACCACAGGCACAGCGGTCGGCTGGTATAAGGACGGCCGGGTGGCCGCGGTGGAAAATACCTTTGGCAAGGGCCGCACCCTGCTTGTGGGCACCATGCTGGGCTGGGGCATGCGGCATCACGAAAACAGCGGTTTGGCGGGCTTCTTCCGGGCGGTTCTGGACTTTGCCGGGAAAAAGCAGACTGCGAAGGTTTCCGACGCCAGCTTGCGGGTCCGGCTGCATGCCGGCGAAGGCGGAAACTATCTGTGGATTGCCAATTACCGCAAGGATGCGCCCGTTTCCGCAGTGGTCGAGCTGCCGGGACGCAGGATCGCAGGCGCCAAAGCCCAGAGGGGCGAAGCGGGAAATGTGAAGGATGGAAAACTGCATATCACCGTTCCTCCCCGGGATGTGTTTGTGGTCAAAGTGGATTTGCAGTAACGTTAGTTTCTTTCGCTTGATGGGTTGATTTCCTTACCTTTCTGAACGACAGCAAAGGAGCAGAACATGAAACAGGTCAAGCTGTATCTGGAATATTTCAATGAAACCTATCGGTTCGGCGCCGATTATCTCATCGAAAAAGCCCGCCGCGCCGGCATCCGCGTGCTGATGAGCGGTCTGAGCGAAGCCCCCGTTGTACCCGGAAAAGATGTGATCGTCGCCCGCCCCGCGCCCAACAGGACCGGACACGGAGAGGTATCGGAAGAAGAATATGAGATCATTGCCAGCCCCAAAGGCGGCTGGACCCTGCAGGCCCTGGGCGGCCCTTCCTCGCTGATGTACGCGCTGATGGATGTGGGCGACGTCATCTCAAGGCACGGCATGGAGGGCATTCAGCCCATCCGTTTCAGGCCCTCCATCGAAAAGCGCGGCATCAAGTTCAACCTTCCCTACGAGCCCTACGGGGAAGGGGATGTGACGGTCTACAACCGCGAAACCTGCATGTCCTTTGATTTCTGGCGCGACTATCTGGATATGCTGGCGAAAGACCGGTATAATTTCCTTTCGCTGTGGTCGGAGCATCCTTTCCATCTCATGGTGAAGCTGACGAAATATCCGGACACCTGCCCGTATGACGACTATCAGATGTCCCGCTATCAGCAGCTTTTCCACTTCATTTTCCGCCATGCCCATGCGCGGGGGATCAAGATCGCCATCATCACGTGGAATATCCGCATTCCCGAGTACGCCGCCCGCGGGCTGGGGCTGCCCTATGAGCTGGGCAATTCCTATCCGAACCCCACGGGGCTTGCGGAAGTGAAGCGCAGGCCCAATGTGCCGCAGCACTTTGCCAAAATGGACAGCGCGCGCCAGGCGCAGCCCCTCATTCAGGATTACATCAAGGAATGCGTAAAAACCATGCTGCTCACCTACTCGGAGATCGATATGATCGGCACCAACTGCGCCGAGGAAATGGTGGGCGACATGTACCAGCGCCAGCAGTGGGTGGAAGACGCCTACCTGGCCGCTTTGAAGGAATCCGGCAGGACCATTCCCTTCATTATGCGCACCAATATCGGCAGCTGCTCCCTGGCGGAAGAATTCCTTGACAGATGCCCGGGGGAAACCAACTACATTTCCTGGAAGTATTCCGTTGCCCACATGTACAGCTCGGAGGAGCCGCAGTTTGAAAGCCTGCAGAATATCTGGGCCGGCATCAAGCACCCGGAGAAGCTCAAGGCGCTGTTCACCGTGCGGAACGACGACTTCCATACGCTGCGCTGGGGGGATCCCGATTTTATCCGCAAATATCTGAAAGGCATCGCGGCCAAATCCTACTGCCGGGGCTTCTACTGGGGCGCCGACGGATACCTGTACGGCTCGGATTTTGCCCACCATGACCATGGACACAAGGTGTGGCAGTACGATTTTGAGAAGCACTGGATGGAGTTTTCCCTGCTGGGAAGGCTCAGCTACAACACCGACGCCGAGGAAGATGCCTGGCGGGATGAATACACCGAGCATTACGGCGAGCACGGCAGCGAGCTTTACGATCTGATGAAGCTGGCCTCCAAGATGATGCCCCCCGTCAACCGCCTGCACTGGCTGGATATCGATGTCCGCTGGCATCCGGAAACGCTTCTGTCCATGTTCGGCTTTCGCAGCGTGATCGACACCCTCTGCACCCGCGCCATGCCCGGCAGCGGCACCGTCGGGCTCCGGGCCTTTGCAAAAGCGGAGCACGAAGGGAAGCAGGCAGAGGGAGAAACGCCGCTTGCGGTCATCGACACCCTCCGCCATATTGCCGACACGCTGGCGGCAAAGCTTCAAAGGGTCAGCCGCTGGGATCTGATCGGTGAAGGCGACTGCCTGCGGGAAGACCTCTGCTGCTGGCAGGCTTTGAGCGAATTCTACGTATACCGCTTCACCGCCGCATTGGAACTGGCGCGCCTGGAGGTTTCGGGGGATGAAGCCCACCGCGCTGCCGCCCTGAAGGCCGCGAAGGCGGAGCGCGAGCCGTGGCGCAGGCTGGCGGAACACTGGGCCAGCCATTACACCAACTACATGAAGGCCCGCGGCGCCATGATGACGGGCTATTGGCTGTACCTGAAAGATGTGGAGCGGGACGCCGAGCTGGTGGAAAGCTTCGGGATCGTTCCCCTGGACACCAATGACCCCTGGACGCTCAGCCACGTGGACATCCGCGTGTAAGGCTCCCGCTGTTTATTCCTGTCGGAATATGTGCGCCGGTTCTGATCGAAGAGGATGAAAATCGCTCCGGTTGAGTGATTCCATTTCTCTAAGCCTTGAAATCCCTGTATTTCAAGGCTTCTTTTTACTTTGCTTTAAAAAAGAGACCGCCTGCCGGCGGTCTGCGTGATGGATGATATGCGTGTCCGATGAAAAGAATCCCGGTATTCGCCTTTCTCGGAGGAGGCTCGTTCTTTGGATCCAAAGAGCGGTTTCGCCCGGGAAGATATCATGGGATCACTCGGCTTTGCCTGCGGATTCAGGCTGGATGACAAATTCCACCTGGCCGGTTTTGCCGCCAGTATATAAATCCCAATCGTCCATGCCTTCCGTATATTCCACAACGGAATACGTCAGTACGCAAGGAACTTTGCCGCTGCTGAGCAGTACCCGGGCTGCCCGGGCTTGGGCAATCTGCTGATCGGCATACGCTTTCATGTCAGGATATTTCTCCCCGTAATCCTTCATTTCCTGATCAAACGATTCATTCAGCCAGTCCAGGCGGCACTCTGTTACGAAAATCACATCGCCTTCCGGCGTGCGGAATTGATCCATGCTGCTTTCCAGGAAAAGATCGCTGTCCTGCAGGCTGAATCCCTTGTAGTCGATCAGAATCAGGCGCTTGCCGGAATCCTCCATCATGTCCATGACGGGGCCGTATCCGGGCACCCGCCCGTAAGATAACTGCATCGCGGCACCCAGTTCATCCCGCCACAGCCAGTGCATGGCCCGATCTTCTCCATCCTCTTTGGTCGTGGCAGAGCCGCCTTCGCCAATATAGGATCCATCCGTGTCCAAAGCCATTTGGCTGTGCATTTCGTAGTGCGCAGGATCCTTCAAGCGGGCATTGAAGGAGATGGTCAGCGTTTCGATTTCCGGCGCCCAGGACACATCCTGAATGGTGATATCCACCAATTCATCCTCGGATTGCTGTTGGGCCGGGTTTTCCAGGCGGTGCGCCATGACGGCCTCGTATTTCTGCGGGTTCAGATGTTTGGGGTAACGGTTGGAATACCACCATTCCTGATTATAAATGAGGCTGGCGGCAAAGCCGGTCAATGTCAGCATGGCCAGGATCAGGGCAAAAATCAAACCGATGGATAATTTCTTTTTCACAATGATTCCTTCCTTTCCGGGGGAGGCGGCGGCAAGAAACGTCCGATGAGTCTCATTGGGAATTTTGCCCGGCAGCTGATTCAAACGATCCCGAAACTCTTGCTCTGTCATTTCAGCGCTTCCTCCTTTCCCATCCATTCCACGCGAAGCTTCTTCCGGGCCTGATGCATTCGATACTTCACCATACCGATGGAAACTTGCTGCACCTGCGCGATTTCTTCCAGGGAGAATCCCTCCAGATAATGAAGCACGATGGGGATGCGCTGCCTCTCCGGCAATCCATCCAGCATCATTCTTAGCTCCGGGTCGCGGTTTTCCGGCGCGGGCCTCTCCGGAACCGCATCCGTTGGGATCATCCGGCTGTTTTTTCTGTAAAGCGTTTTGCATTCGTTGATCAGGATACGGGCAATCCAGGTTTTGAAGTATCTTTCCTCCCGCAGTCTGCCGCAGAAACGCCAGGCTTTCAGGGCAGTTTCCTGCATGACATCCTGACGGTCTGTCTCAGCGCTCAGGAAGGCGCAGGCGATGCGGTACAGCATTTCTTCGCTGTCCAGCAGGTTTTGCGTGAATAATTGCTCATTCATGTAGCGTCTACCTCTTCGAAGGGGGGAGTTTCATGGGCCATGGCACTTATTAGACGCGCGGAAGAAGATGAAAAGTTAGGGCTGCGCTTAGAAAAATGATACACAATTTTGCTCACGTATTCGTTTTTGATGAGCGGATTTCCTTCCAAGTGTCCATGGATACAGATGCCTCCCGGGAACCGATCCCGATTTTTTGGCATATTAAGGGAATGAGCAGGAAAAAAGCCCATCTGCGGCGCCGGCAGTACTTCTGCATTTTTGCAAATCTTTTTTCTTGAAATTCAAAAAATATCTGTCATTTTTTCCAGTTTTGTGCAATAATATGAATGCCTATTTCGTTTGAATCAGCAGAGAGGGCAATGCCCGTGAAGGGGAGGACGATACAGATGCGGAAAAGATTCTCCAGGAGCCTTGTGATCCTGACCGCGGTGATTCTTTGCCTGTCCGCGGCGGGAGATATGTTCCCTGCCCTGGCGGACGGTTTCGCCACCTACGGCAACGCGACAACGGACACCACATTTTATGTTTCCGCCTCCGGCCCCGCCGTTCTGACCTTGAGCCAGAGCGGGCCCGGACTGATAGAGAAACAGTATATTTACAACACGGCGAATATCAGCAATGAGCAGGTGTACGCCCAGTATACGGTGCTCTACAAAGGCACGATGGACGCGTACTGGCATCAGGGCGCCTACTGGAATCAGCAAACCTGCGTGCTGAATTTCTCCCGGGCGGATGTGTATACCGTCCGCGTGCTGCCGGTGGCCGTTCAAAACATGCAGGCTTCCTCTTCCCTGTGGCGCTATACCCGGTGGATCAGCGCGCCTTCCTGGTACGCCAGCGGCGTGCAGAACTGCTACATTTCTCCCGACATGCCCTATCTGATTCCCACCCAGACCCCGCGGCCGATCGCCACGCCCACCAAGGTGCCGGTCAAGGGCTCGGTCACCGTATTGTATCGGGATGTCAACGGCAATTATCTGGCGTCGGATGTGTACAGCCTGACTGCGGGCACGCATACCATCAAGCCGGGCAGGACCTTCTCCAATTATGTCCTGGTAGGCTCCACTTCCTACATCGTGACCATCAATTCCGCCGGCGTGGCCAGTGATCAGGTCATCACCTTCTATTATCAGCCGAACGCCGCTACACCCACCCCGAAATACGCCTATACGCTCTTCTACCAGGATACCAACGGCAAGCTGCTGGGCCAGGACACCGTGTATATGACCGTGGGCACCCACACGGTCAAGCCCAAGCGGACATTCACGAATTATGTGCTGATCAGCGCCGAATCCGTCCGGGTCCAGATCAGGAGCAACGGCACCGGAAACCCCGACTCCGTCACCTTCCTTTATCAGTATCAGGCGCCTGCTCCCAAGCCTACCAA
>CAZQAM010000003.1:9231-21112 GCA_964591355.1 uncultured Oscillospiraceae bacterium | reverse complement strand
GCTGAATTTTTCCTGGAGCACCATCCGCCCCTGCGACATGGTCACGGTGGGCTGTACGCACCCCAGCGAAGCGGAGGAAGACATTGAAATTTCCCGCGCCGCCCTGGAGCATCGCTTCCCTGAAATTGGAAAGCGGGCCAGCCCGAATCAGAATCAGGATGCTTTCGGCGGGAAATAAAGCATTGGAAAGGAGCGGGCAGGAATGAGCAATCAGATTTTCAATTGGTGCTTTGTCGGCACCGGAACATTGGCGAAGTATGTGGCAGAGGAAATTACGGCCTCTGGCAGACATCGGATTTCGTCTGTTTTTTCCCGCAGGTTTGAAGCGGCAGAAGCGTTCGCGGAAGCGTACGGGGCGGCTGCTTATCAGGACGCGGCCGCGGCAATGAAAAACGCGGATGCCGTCTATGTGGTGACGCCGCATCCGTCGCATGCTCAGTATGTCAGGCAGGCCATTGACCTGGGAAAGCCGGTGCTGTGCGAGAAGCCTTTCACGGTGAAGGCTGCTGAAACGAAGGAGCTGTTTCATCTGGCCAAGGAAAAGCAGGTCTATATCGTGGAAGGAATGTGGACCTGGTTCGCTCCGGCGGCGCTGAAGGTGAAAGCGTGGCTGGACAGCGGCGCGCTGGGGGATATTGAACAGGTGATCACACAGATGCGGGTGAATGTGGTGAATTACGCGCCGCGGCTGACAGATCCCATGCTTGCCGGCGGCGCGATCCTGGATTCCGGCGTCTATCCCATCACCTATCTGTACCGGCTCTTCGGAAAGCCGGTCAAAGTACGGTGCATTGGAGAAATAGAAAACGGCGTCGATTTGAGCGATACCATTGATTTGACCTTTGAAAACGGCCAGACCCACCGGATTGCCCTGTCCATCCATGATCAGGCCGGCGAGGAATCCATCCGGATCATCGGAACAAAGGCCGAGATCTTCGCGGACCGCTTTCATTACGCGGATCGGGCGGACCTGACGGCCAGAGATGGAAGCCTGATCGAGCGGTTTGAGGGAAAAACCACCCTGCTGAACGAATTCGATCTTGTCGCCGGGGAAATCCGGGAAGGCAAGAGGGAAAGCGCCTATGTTCCACCCCAGGCCACCATGGATGTGATGGAGATCATGGATGAATGCAGAAAGCAGATCGGCCTCATCTATCCGTTTGAAAAGAAATGAGAAAATGATCAAAGTCCTGTTTGTCTGCCATGGCAACATCTGCCGCAGCCCCATGGCAGAATACATTTTCCGGGATCTGGTGAAAAAGCGCGGGCTGGAAGAAAAAATTGCCTGCGCCTCCGCCGGCACCAGCGATGAAGAATGGGGAAATCCTGTTTATCCGCCTGCCCGGCGGAAGCTGCATGCCCTGGGCATTGCCTGTGAGGACAAGCGGGCGCGGCAGATGACAAGGGCGGATTATCAGGCATTTGACCTGCTGATCGGCATGGAGCATATCAACCTGCGCAGGATGCGGCAGATCTGCGGGGGAGACCCGGAGGGGAAGATCCACCTGCTGCTGGAGGACGCCCGGGAACCCCGGGACATTGACGATCCCTGGTACACGGGAGATTTCGATACCGCCTGCAGCGAAATTATGGAAGGCTGCACGCTTCTGCTCAAAAAGATCACAGAAAGCTTCTGATACTTGTATCCAGCCCCAAATATGCTCAATCTATCCTGGATATCGACATAGGCGGCTTTCTCGGAAAAGGACACAGGGGAAACCGCTCTTTCGCCTTCGAAAGAGCGGTTTCCCCCGCTGCATATTACTGCTTTTAAAAGAGAATATTGCGGCCCGCCGGATCCCCGCTAAAAAGTCCTTTCCAGGGTGCCGGTATAGTATACCGCTTCCCGGGCCTTGCAGGTATCCCGGCTGATGAAGGTTTCGGACACGAGCTGGCCGTTTTCCCAGCGCTGCAGATAGGTATCGTTCACAAAGCCGTCCCGGGCTTCCCGCACCTGATAGGGCTCCTCATCCTTGTAGGTTACGTAGGTATGAGCGGTGTCGGGCTGATAGGTGGGGGTCAGGGGGGCCAGGGTGGTTTCCACCGTTTCGGTGCGCAGGGAATATTTCACGTTGTCGCCCAGGCTGGGCCCGTAAATGCAGACTTCGGTTTCAAACCGGTTTTTCTTGGTCTCTCTCACGTGGGCGGTCAAGTATATCGTGCCGGAGGAACTGTTGCGGAACACCAGATCCAGCCGTCCGTACACCACCGTGGCGTCCTGGCCGAAGATGGTATAGGATACCCGGTCGGAATGCGACGAGCGGCTGACGATCTCCATGCCCGACTGCAGCGCCGCCAGATACACCGTGCGGCTGGCCTGGCACACGCCGCCGCCGATGCCCATGACCTCCATGCCGGTCTGGTATTCGATGGCATATTTATAGCCGTTTTCCAGCTTGCGGGCCAGGGTGACGTTGTTGAAGCTGAAGCGCTTGCCGGGCTCCACGGTCTGCCCGTTGATCCGGGAAAAGGCGGTGCGGATATTACTGGTGCGGTCGGCGGTGGAGGTGGAGGAAATGGGGGTGGTGGCCTTGCAAAGCAGGGTCACCTGTTTTCTTACGTCATTGTATGTGACCCTCGGGGCAATCGGGGTGGGCACCACTTCCAGTTCCCCGCCACGGCCTTCGGCGGCCATGGCCATGATCTGCCCTTTCAGCGCGTCCGTATCCAGGGAAGAGCCGTAGGTTTCCCCCTGAATGATGAAAGGATCGGGCTCGTCGGGGTAAAAATACGCCAGATATGCGTCCACGGGCGCCACGGTCAGCTGCTGCCTGATTTGAGAAAGGATGGAATCCAGATGCTGATCGGTGGCGCCGCTTTGGGTGGTATAGGCATAGGTCGGCGTTTCTCTCTGTTCATCCAGCGCCTGCTTGCGCTCTTCGATGGTTCCTGTTTTTCCTTTCTGGTACAATTCCTGCAGCAGGGCGTACACTTCGCCGATATCCGTGCGGACGCCCAGGGTGTCGTAACTCAAGGTATAGAACACATGCCCCCGGTAGGTCAGCTTCAGGGACCAGCTGTTCTGGCGGGCATTGATTTGCCCCAGCACCGCGTCGATGCCTTCCTGAGCGGTCATGCCGCCCAGGTTGATGCCGTCCACATAGGTATTGGGCAGGAATTGATTCGATACAGCGTTGACTTCGGCGGCAAGGCGTTCATAAGCCTGATGGGCGCGGTACGCCCGCAGACCCAGCAGCGCGCCTCCCGTGAGCGCAGCGGCGCCCAGCATAAGCGCAATCACGATGATCAGCGTTTTCCCGTGCTTTCTCATGGGCCTGCGCTGCTTCACCTGCTGCTGATCGGGCGGCCGGTAACCTTGCTGATAGAACATGCATCAATACCTCGGTTTTTCAATCGAAACAGGATCTTGTCTTCTGTGCGTCACAGGAGAGGGAAAGAACGGGAAGCCTTTTTCGCGGCCTGGAAAAGGGCCCAGGCGTCCTCTCCGGCGCTGCGCCAGGCGGGAATGGTTTCGCCGATCCGGCCGTGAGGCGCCGAGCCGTCGTGATAATCGCTGCCGCCAGTGACCAGCAATCCCCTTTCCCGGGCGATGCGGTCCCAGTGCGCGTAGACATCCTTGTTGGCGGGATGGTAGACTTCAATGCCCATCAGGCCGGCGTCCTGCCATGTTTTCAGCATGGGCGCCATTCTCTCTTCCGGCCAGCGGATCAGCGCCGGATGCGCCAGCACCGGCACTGCGCCCCGCTCCCGAAGCAGCGTGATGGCTTTGGAGGCCGACAAAGGCCTGCGGGGCACGAAGGCCGGGCAGCCCTTGCCGAGCAGGCGCTCAAACGCTTCCCCCACATCTTTGATATAGCCTTTGGATACCAGGGCGCGAGCCAGGTGCGGCCTGCCGATGCTGCCGCCCGCGCGCACCATGATTTCCTCCAGCGAAAGCGCGTATCCCAGGGCTGTCAGCTTCTTTCCCATGGCCAGGAATCTTTCGGCGCGTTCCCGGGCGATCTCCTCAAAAAAGGCGGTCAGCACGGGATCACCGGAGCGCACGCCATAGCCCAGGATGTGCACCTCGTCTTCTCCCTCTGTGCTGATTTCAACGCCTGGAATGAAAGCCAGCCCGCGCTCATAAGCCGCATCGGCAGCTTCGGGCAGGCCGGCCATGGTATCGTGATCCGTGAGGGCGAACAGAGTGATATCATTGCGCTGCGCCAGCCGGGCCAGCTCATACGGTGTGCTGTTTCCGTCGGACGCGGCGGAATGCAGATGCAGATCGGGCCGCATCATGCTTCGGCACCTTCAGAGGGGACCGGCTCGGAAACGGGATTGATAAACTGGAGGAAGGCTTCCCGGGTCACGGTTTCTTTTTCGATCAGCAGTTCCGCCAGCCCCCGGAGCTGATCCAGGTGCTCCCGGAGGATCTGCAGGGACTGGGCGTAAGCGCTGTTGAGGATGGCGCGCACTTCCTGGTCGATCAGGGCGGCGGTTTCTTCGCTGTATTCCCGGCTCTGGCCAAATTCCATGCCGACGAAGATCTCCTGGTCGCTGCCCAGGTACACAGTGCCCAGCTTTTCGCTCATGCCAAAGCGGGTTACCATGGAGCGGGCCAGCTCGGTGGCGCGCTTCAAATCGCTCAGGGCGCCGGTGCAGATATCGTTCTGCGTGAGGCTCTCGGCGGCGCGGCCGCCCAGCATCATGGCGATATTCTGCAAAAGCCTCTGCTTGCCCTGATGATCGGTTTCCTTTTCAGGCAGTGACAGCGTCAGGCCAGCGGCCTGGCCCCGGGGCACCACGGTGATCATGTGCACATCATCGCACAGGGGCAGGAAATGCCCCACGATGGCGTGGCCCGCCTCGTGATAGGCTGTAATGCGCCGGTCTTCTTCCAATACCTTGTGGCTCCGTTTTTCGGGGCCCATCTGGATGCGTTCCACCGCCTCGATCAGGTGCGCCTGGGTGATTTCGGTTTTCTTTTCCCGGGCGGCCTGGATGGCGCCTTCGTTCATGATGTTTTCCAGGTCGGCGCCGGTGGCATAGGGCGTGCGCTTGGCGATGTTTTCCAGGTCCACATCCTCCGCCAGCGGCTTGCCCCTGGAATGCACCTTCAAGATGGCGACGCGGCCGTTGATATCGGGATAATTGACGGTGACCTGCCGGTCAAACCGGCCGGGCCTGAGCAGGGCCGGGTCCAGAATATCCCGGCGGTTGGTGGCGGCCATGACGATGACGCCTTCATTGGTGGAGAAGCCGTCCATTTCCACCAGCAGCTGGTTCAAGGTCTGTTCGCGCTCATCGTGTCCGCCGCCCAGGCCTGCGCCCCGGTGACGGCCCACGGCGTCGATTTCATCGATAAAGACGATGCTGGGAGCGTTGCGCTTGGCCTGATCAAACAGATCGCGCACCCGGCTGGCGCCGACGCCCACGAACATTTCCACAAAATCCGAGCCGGAAATGGAGAAGAAAGGCACATTGGCTTCCCCGGCCACCGCCTTGGCCAGCAGCGTTTTGCCGGTGCCCGGAGGGCCTACCAGCAATACGCCCTTGGGGATGCGGGCGCCCAGATCCACATAATGCTTGGGATTCTTGAGGAAATCCACGATTTCCTTGAGCTCTTCCTTTTCCTCGTCAGCTCCTGCCACGTCGGCAAAATTGATCTTGTTTTTGCTGGGATCCACCATGGCGGCCCGGCTTTTGCCGAAATTCATCACCTTGCCGCCGCCCCCCGTCTGCTGGCGCATGATGAACCACCACATCACCATCAGCAGCACGATGGGGATGAGGTAAGGCAGCAGTTCCAGATACCATGGAGTGGTAAGGGGAGCCAGATATTCGATCTGAAAATCCAGGTCGGTCACATTCACCAGTTCCGGGTCGATGCCCTTGCTCTTGGCCGCCATGGTCAGCACGGTGGAATAAAAATCCGGCCCGATGGTGGTTTCAAAATCATAAGCGCGGCTGGGATAATCGGCCAGGGAGATGAGGCTGGTTTTGTTGCGGCCCACCAGGGATGTGCCGCGGATGGACACCCGATCCACCTCACCCTTTTCGATTTTTTCCAGCAGAGCGGGATATTCGATCCTTTTGGTGACGGTATTCATCCCGCTGGACAGAATGGCGATCAGAATAATGAACGCGCCGATCATCACCACATAGCCCAGCAGGCCGCGAGATACTTTGCGCAAAACTCAATCCTCCTTAAGAAAATAGAACCGGGACCCAAATAAGAACCGCAGGGAAAGCGCTGTTTCCCTTCTTTTCATTATATCACATACTCTGTAAGCTTGACAAGTTTTCAGTCTTTTCCGCCGTAAATTTTCGGGGACAGAATGCCGATATCCGGCAGGTTGCGGTATTTTTCATCGTAATCCAGCCCATAGCCCACCACGAAGGCGTCGGGAATGTTGAAACAGGAATATTTCACCTGCAGGGGCACCACCCGGCGGGCGGGCTTATCCAGCAGGGTGACGATCTCAATGGAGCGGGCCCTGCGGGTCTTGAGCACTTCGGAAAGGTGGGCCAGGGTGCGGCCGCTGTCCACGATATCTTCCACGATCAGCACGTCCCTTCCGCTGATATCCCGGTCCAGGTCCTTGATGATCCGGACGATGCCGGAGGATTTGGTTCCGCCGCCGTAGCTGGATATGGCCATAAATTCGGTGGTCACGGGCAGGTCGACTTCCCGGATCAGATCGGTAAAGAAAACGGAGGCGCCCTTGAGGATGCAGATCATGACCAGTTCCTTGCCCTCGTAATCCTTCGTGATGGTTTCTCCGATCTTGCGGACCGCTTCCGCGATTTCTTCCCGGGTCACCAGAATTTTCGTCAGATCCTTGTACAGCAGGCCGTCGGTGTTCATGGGTTGGTCCTCCTTTGTGCGTTGGAATGATCGGAAGATTCTCTGTTGTCTCCAGGCAGAAAGCCCGTATACCGGGCCATCACGATTTCCCGGTCCCCATTGACCCGGGCTTCTTCACCGGGGCCGATGCCAACGGCCCAGATGACCTGGTTTCCGATACAGAGCAGGGGGATAAAATGCCGCCAGGGAGCGGGAACCTTTTTATCCACGAAATAATCCTGCAGGGATTTGCTGCCCTTCGCTCCCAGGGGGCGGATCCTATCGCCCGTCTGCCAGGTGCGCAGCGTGCACTGGGAAAAGATCTCCTTTGGCATGGACTGGGTGCGGATGCCGTCGCCTGTTTCGCTTTTCCCGGCGGGGGAGGCCAGCAGATCGGAAGGCGACGGGGAGGGAAATAAACCGGCGGCGTCCTCCGGGGGGAGAAAGCAAAGCTTGTCCCGGGAGCATTTTGCCCGCCAGCCCTCCGGCAGATTCACCGTTTCTCCGGGCAGGACCGACATCAGCCTGTCTGTCTGTTCCCAGTCCAGTTTGACCGGGCAGAGAAGACGCAGCACATGTCTCTTCAGCGCCGGGTGAAGCGCGGAAAGCGGCGCGCAAAGTACCCAGCGGAAGGGACCGGATTGGCAGGAAACGCCCTCCCGGCTGAGGAATCGCTCCGCTTCCTGACGGAAATAGGCCGCTTCGTCCGCTGCGATGCGGGCGGCCCGGCCCATGGCCTCCTCCGCTCGGGGAATCCTTGCCCGGATCAAAGGCAGCACCTGACGGCGGATATAATTGCGGAGATACCCATCCTCCAGGTTGGTGCTGTCTGTCTGAAAGGCGGCGCCCCGCGCTGCCAGGGCGTTCTCAAGCAACTGCGGGGAAACAGGGAGGAAAGGCCGCCAGAGCGTTACAGGGCCTTCCGCAGTCGCCCGGACGGACTTTTCCGCCATGCCGGCGAGCCCCGAGGCGCCGGCGCCCCGGAACAGATGCAGCAGCACGGTTTCCGCCTGGTCCCGCTGATGATGCCCCAGAGCCAGATGAAAGGGGATCAGATCTGAAAACCCATGGAGCAGCGCGTCGTAGCGGGCTTCCCGGGCGGCGTCTTCGCTGCGCCCCGGAACCTGAACATGGAATACGCGGCAGGGCACCCCCAGACGGGAGCAAAGCTGCTCCACGAACGCGGCGTCGCCGCAGGACTCCGGGCGCAGCCCGTGATCCACATGGGCGGCAAACAGGGAGAAGCCCTCCTGCCGGGACAATTCCGCCAACACCAACAGAAGGGCCACCGAATCGGCGCCCCCTGATACGGCGGCCACCACCCGGGAAGGCCGGCCGCAAAGCCAGGAGGAGCGCACGCGCTCCACGAGATCAGTCCATGCGTCCATACGGGCCTATTGTACCCCGCAGCTTGCGGAAACGCAAGGGATCCATCCTGGATTTAACATATTCTTTACGATTGCCGGGAGTTTTTTTCAGCCTGCACCGGAAATCTCCCGGGACATAGGATGAGAATGAAGGCCGCCCCCTTCGCGGCCTGAACCTCATTACCAAGCCATGAAGCAAGGAGGCGCACTTACATGTCTTTCTTCTCCTACAAGAACGCCAATCCCTCTTCCGTGCCCGGCAGCATTTCCGGAAACGCCCTGGACGGCCTGAACGAACGGTTCTGCGTTCAGGTAAAGCGGGTGTACGACAGCTGCCTGCAGCAGGAGCAGCTGACCAATGTGGACGTGACGATTTCCAGCTACGCCCAGGTGGTGACCAACTGCGACTGCAGCACTGATACCGTGCCGCCTACATCCGCCCCTGTGGCCCCCATTACCTTTGAAAGCTGCCGCTCCAGCACCATGGATGTGGATATCGGCAACCTCAGCGTGGAACGCCTGGCGGACCGGCCCTGCTTTGCCCGGGTGCGCGGCACCGTGGAAATCCCCATCGATATCCTCTTCACCGACAGCCGCTGCCAGGAATATATCGGCAAAGGCGTGGTGCGGGTCAACAAGGATGTGCTCCTGGCCGTCCCCGACGAATCCATCGTTCCCTTCTGCCTGGAAGGCATGGCCAGCGCCGTGTGCGTGGCCGGCAGCTATCGGGGCGACAATACCTTCCGGCTCACCGTCTGCGTCACCATCGTGCTGAAAGTGCTGGCCCGGGTGGAAATCATGATCCCCAGCTACGGCTTCTGCCAGATCCCGCCCTGCGAGGAATTTGCCGACGCCGTCTGCGATGAATTCTTCGCTTTGCCCCTGTTCCCGCCCACGACCCTGTGCGATGAAGACGCCCTGCGGCAGAACAATGGCTGCTGCGGCAATAACTGCGGCAGTAATAACTGCGGAAGCTGCTGCGGGAATACGCAGATCAACAACTGCGGCAACTGCCGCCGCTGCGGCCAATGAGTATTCTCGGGAACAAAAAGGGGAGAGAGCCTTTGCTCTCTCCCTGGTTTTTTTACATTCCCCTGTTTTCCAGCGCCAGCAGGAAGCGTTTTTTGTCCGTGCCTCCGGCAAATCCGCCGATCCCTCCATTCTGGGGGATAACCCGGTGGCAGGGGATCAGAATGAGCAGCGGGTTTTTCCCGACGGCTTGGCCCGCCGCACGGAACGCGCCGGGATGCCCGGCACTGGCGGCCAGGCGGGCGTAGGATATGGTTTCACCGTACGGGATCAGGGAAAGCGCCCGCCAGATTTCCCTTTGAAAAGCTGTGCCCTGCGGGTTCAGCGGCAGGGTAAATGCGCGCCTGCTGCCCTGAAAGTATTCCGTCAGCTCCCGGACGGTCTGCCGCAGAAGCGCTGTTTCCGGAGAAAGACAGGGCGAGTCGGAGGTGAACGCCAGGCGGACAAGCGCGCCGTCCGCTTCCGAAAGCGAAATGTTTCCCAGGGGAGACGGCATCACAGCATGGATGAGTTGCATGGTTTTCCCTCCAAATTGTAAAATATTACGGAATTATGTAGAAAATATCACAAAAATGTGGTATAATGAAAAAAAACAGGAAGAGGAAGGAAGACGTGCGCGAATGAATGGCAGGACAGAGCCTTTGCGCGGGGAGAGGCATCCGCGTGCCCGGCGGAGGACAAAATGGAGCCTGTGGCACCGATTCGTGCTGCTGGCAGGGTATGCCGCCCTTCTGTACGGCCTCATCCGGGGCGCCGTATATATCCTGGTGCTGCTGGAGGGGATCCTATGAAGCGGCTTGGCAGGCTGATATTGCGGGTAATAACGCTGGCGCTGGCCCTGTCGCTGGCGGCGGCGCTGTTTCCCTATGTCCGGGATCTGGCGCGGAGCATCCTGCCCCAGGGGAAATACCAGCAGACCGTGACGCTGATATCTCATGAAATGGAGAAAGCGGGGGAGCTGACCGCTGTACGGCATATCGATTGGGAGGTGCTGGAAAGCAGCACCAAAGCGCTGTTGATCGGGGAAGTGCAGCAGGTCAAGGTGCCCTATCAGTATGAAATCGGCCTGGGGATCCGCCTGGATGAAGTGGCGGTTGATGCGAAGGAGGACAGTATTCAGGTGACGGTGCCGGAGGCGGAGATGCTTTATGACAGCTTCCGGGTCACAGGGGAAGCGGAGGTGTCCAGTTTTTTTTATCCGCTGAAGGAAAAGCAGTATCAGGAAATGCTGGACGCCCAGGCGGCTGCGTGCCGGGAAAAATACCTGAAAGATCCGGATATGATGGACAGCGCCTGGCAGGAAGCCTGCGCGGCGCTGCGGGCCCTGATCAGCCAGTGGACCGGGGAAGAATTGCCTTTGACCTTTGTGCGCGTCGCCGCGCCTTTATCTTAACACGCCCCAAGTGAAAACACAAGGATTCGCCTTTTGAATCCATTCATGGGACAAAATGACGATTTTGTCCATGTTCTTTTGCTGCCGTCAGATATATAATAAAAGCACATAGAGACACTTCAACAAAGCTTGGGAATGAGGCGGTATGGCAAATTATACGAAAAAAATCATATTGGAGACCTTTGAAAGCATGCTGGAGAGCATGCCGCTGGAAAAGATTACCGTCACAGCGCTGATCCGGAATTGCAATATCGGGAGGAATACATTTTACTACCATTATCAGGATATCTACGCGCTGCTGGACGATGCGCTCATAAACTGGCTTGGGCAATACGAAGAGGCTGCGCAGAATGAGGATTGGAAGGTGGTGATAAAGTCTCTTTTGCGTGCCTGCCAGGAGAAGAAAAAGAAGATTTATCACATTTATCATTCGCTGTCCAGGGACCGCCTGGAGAATTATATGTTTGACCGCACGGACAGCGCCATTTCCGCCTATGTCCGGCAGATGGCCGAAACAAGAAACGTGGAGCCGGACAGAGCCGAGGTGATCGCCAATATCGTCAAATATTCCGTTTACGGTTATTTTATGAAGTTTCTCTGGAACGGGATGAAGGATGACGTCGAAGAAGGGGTGGACAGGCTGGGGGGTGTTTACGATGAACTGCTGGATACTCTGCTTCATTGAACGGGCACCAAGCGGATGCGGCCGGGCTGATTTCCCCATTCTGTCCCAATCGGGACGAAGCCGGTTTTCTGACTGTATGATTTTGCGGAGGAAACGTTTATCCTGAAGACATCATGAGTGAAGGAGGTTTCCTTATGAGCGTATCATCCACCCTTGCGAAACTTGGCCTCGCCAAAGCGTTCAACTCCCTTTACAAGGCGCCTGAAAAAAACCTCCCCAGGCTGATGAACTGGGCGGACAGATTTGCAAACGGCCGCTTTCCGGAGGCCCGCAAAGCCATCCGCGCCGCTATTGAGGACCCCACCAACGCCTATTATCCTTTTGTCCGCCACGTGATCCGGGATGTTCATCCGGAAGTGATGAAAACCGCGGCTGTCAATTTCTTTATCAACGCAAGCCTCATCAGCGCGCCGATCCAGGAAAACCTGAGAGAGGAATACGGCTGCAATATTCCCTGGGCTATTCTGCTGGATCCCACCTCCGCCTGCAACCTGCACTGCGTGGGCTGCTGGGCGGCGGATTACGGCAATCAAATGAACCTCAGCTTTGAGGAAATGGACGATATCGTCCGCCAGGGCAAGGACATGGGGGTCTTCTTTTATCTTTTTTCGGGAGGC
>CAZQAM010000003.1:0-9221 GCA_964591355.1 uncultured Oscillospiraceae bacterium | reverse complement strand
CCAGAGAAAACTATCAGGCCATCACCTCCGAAGCCTACTGGGATATGATCATCGAAAACGGCGCCTACTTTGTGTGGTACTTCCACTACATGCCCGTGGGCAATGACGCGAGCCCGGAGCTTCTGCCGACCCCTGAGCAGCGCGAATACGTATACAGGCAGATCCGGGAGCACCGCAGCAGGAAACCGCTTTTCGCCATCGATTTCCAGAATGACGGAGAATTCGTCGGCGGCTGCATCGCGGGAGGGAAGAACTATCTCCACATCAACGCCAACGGAGATGCGGAGCCCTGTGCCTTTATCCACTATGCGGATTCCAACATCCGGGAGAAGAGCCTGCTGGATATCCTGCGCTCCCCGCTGTTTATGGCCTATCATGATGGGCAGCCCTTCAACGAGAATATGCTGCAGCCCTGCCCGATGCTGGAAAACCCCGAAAAGCTCCGGGCCATAGTGGAAGCGGCGGGAGCCAAATCCACGGATATGAAGTCCCCGGAAACGGCGGAGCACCTTTGCGCCAAATGCGATTCCTACGCCGCCTGCTGGGCCCCCAAGGCCAAAGAACTCTGGGAGGACAGGAAAGCGCGGAAACATGCGGAAAAGGCCTGACGGGCAAAAAATCACCGGAAAACCCTTGACGGAAGCCTGAGGGTATGATATAATGCCTTCTGGCTTTAAAAGAGCCTGTGCCGTAGACAGCCGGTATCCGTGAGGATGTAATGGGCCGTCGCCCGCCTGCCGAGGTGCAAAGGAAAGTTTTTGTATGCTCTCCCTTGCGCGGCGCAAGGGTTTTCTTTTACTTCCAAGCCATTGAGGAGGTGCAATAGAAGTAATGAGCAAGAACCGTGATTTGAAGGTGGAAAAGGTAGCCGAGATCCTGGAAAAGCTGAAGGGCGCCGAATCCGTGACCATCGTCAGCTACACCGGCCTCACCGTGGAACAGGATACCAGCCTGCGCCGCCAGTGCCGTGAAAACGATGTGGATTACTGCGTGCTCAAGAACCGGCTGATGAAGCTGGCTCTGCAGCAGGCGGGCATCGAAGGGCTGGATGATCTGCTCAACGGCCCCAACGCTTTCGTGTTCAGCAAGAAGGACCCGGTATCCGGCCCCAAAGCCGTGGCCCAGTTCATCGACAAGAACAAGCTGGAAGCCCTCAAAATTACCGGCGGCATCTTTGAAAACAAAGCTGCCGACGAAAAGACCATGGCCAAGCTGTCCAAGATGCCCGGCAAGGACGAGCTCATGGCGACCCTGGTGGGCTGCCTGATGAGCCCCATGTCCGCGCTGGTGGCCGTGCTGGGCGAAATCGCCGAAAAGAAAGAGGCCGCGTAACCATTCCTTTGGCGGTATAGCCGCCGCGTCATCAAAAAAATAACGGAGGATAATAAAATGGCTGTTAATGAAATCATCGAAGCCATCGAGAAGATGAGCCTGATGGAAGTCAATGAACTGGTTGAAGCCCTGAAAGAAAAGTTCGGCGTCACCGGCGCGATCGCCGTGGCCGGCGGTGCCGGTGCCGGCGCTGCTGCCGCCGCTCCCGCTGAAGAGCAGACCGAATTCGACGTCATCCTGGTGGATGCCGGCTCCGAAAAGATCAAGGTCATCAAGGCTGTGCGCGAAGTGGTTTCCGGTCTGGGCCTGAAGGAAGCCAAGGAATTCGTGGAAAGCGCTCCCAAAGCCCTCAAGGAAGGCGTATCCAAGGAAGAGGCCGAAAAGGTCAAGGCCATGTTCGCCGAAGTGGGCGCCAAGGTCGAAATCAAGTAAGATCATTCAACAAAGAATCCGGATGCATTTGCATCCGGATTCTTTGTTTTCATCGATGGAATACCGCCGCTGCCGGCGCAGGAATTATTTCTGACCGTAGTAGGCGTTTTTGCCGTGCTTGCGCAGGTAATGCTTGTCAAGCAGCGCCTGCTGCATGGGGCCTAGATCGGGATTGATCATCATGGCGTGCCAGTCCATGAAGGCCACTTCCTCCATGACAACGGCGTTGTGTACCGCTTCGAAAGCGTCCTTGCCCCAGGCGAAGGGGCCGTGGGAGAATACCGTCACGCCGGGGATCTGGGCGGGATCGATGCCCCGGGCGCGGAAGGTTTCCACGATGACGCTGCCGGTCTCTTTTTCATATTCCCCGCCGATTTCCTGATCGGTCATGGGCCGGGTGCAGGGGATGGCGCCGTAGAAGTAATCGCCCTGGGTGGTGCCCATGGCGGGGATATCCTTCCCGGCCTGGGCAAAGGTGGTGGCCCAGCGGGAATGGGTGTGCACGATGCCGCCGCAGGCGGGAAAAGCCTTGTACAATTCCAGGTGGGTGGGGGTATCGCTGCTGGGCTTCCATTTGCCTTCCACCACGCGGCCCGACATATCCACCACCACCATGTCTTCCGCCTGCATGCCGTCATACTCTACGCCGGAGGGCTTGATGACGAAGAGCCCTTTTTCCCGGTCGATGCCCGATACGTTGCCCCAGGTGAAGGTGACCAGATTGTATTTGGGCAAAAGCAGATTGGCTTTCCAGACCTGTTCTTTCAATGCTTCCAGCATGGGATTCACCTCACAGCGTTTTGATGGCCGCCAGCTCGACGGGCAGGGATTTTTTGTACTGCTCCAGGAAAGCGGCAAAGCCGGCGACATCCTCCTCGTCCGCCATCAGGGTGGAAGATTTGGCATCAGCAAAGACTTTTTCATTCAGATAGTCTTCCAGCGCCTGGCCGTTTTCCCGCCAGAGCATGTACGCGCACAGCAGCGCCATGCCGTAGGGGCCGCCTTCTCCGGCGGTTTCCATGACGCTGACCGGAGCGCCTACGGCGGCGGAGAGCATCCTCTGGCCCACGCCGGGGGTCTTGAAATAGCCGCCGTGGCCGTAAAGCTTATCGATGGGCACCTGCTCTTCCTGGGTCAATATGTCCAGTCCGATTTTCAGCGTGGCCAGGGCAGAGAGCAGATGGGTGCGCATGAAATTGGCAAGGGTGAGACGGGCATCGGTTTTCCGGGCAAAGACCGGGCGGCCTTCATCCAGGTCGGTGATGCCTTCGCCGGAGAAGTAATTGTAGCTGAGCAGGCCGCCGCAGTCCTTTTCGCCCTCCAGGGCTTTCCGGAACAGCAGGGTGTACAGCGCGTTCTTATCCATTTTCAGGCCCGCCGCCTGGGCAAATTCGCCCAGCAAGCCCACCCATGCGTTGATATCGCTGGTGCAGTTGTTGCAGTGCACCATGGCCACGGGCCTGCCCGTGGGCGTGGTGACCATATCGATTTCCCGGTGCACCCGGGGCAGCTTTTCCACCACCACCATGGCAAAATCTGACGTGCCGGCGGACACATTGCCTGTGCGCACGGCCACGGAGTTGGTGGCGGTCATGCCGGTGCCGGCGTCGCCTTCCGGCGGGGCGAAGGGAATGCCGGGAACAAGGTCCCCTTCGGGGTCCAGGAACACGGCGCCTTCTGCCGTGAGGCTTCCTGCATTTTCCCCGGCGTTGAGCGCTTTGGGCAGCACATCGTGGAGCCGCCAGGGGTAGCCCATTTTTTTGATCAGGGCGTCAAATTTGGCGGCCATGCCGGCATCGTAGCGCATTTTTTCGCTGTCGAAGGGGAATACGCCGCTGGCTTCGCCAAAGCCCAGCACCGCTCTTCCGGTGAGCTTTTCATGCAGATAGCCCGCCACGGTGGTAATGTGGTGCAGCCGGGGCAGATGGGCTTCTTTGTTCAGCATGGCCTGGTAAAGATGCGCGATGCTCCAGCGCTGGGGGATGTTGAAGCCAAACAGATCAGTCAGCTCCGCCGCCGCTTCGCCGGTCATGGTGTTCCGCCAGGTGCGGAATTCGGTGAGGGGATTGCCGTCCTTGTCAAAGGGAAGATAGCCGTGCATCATGCCGGAAATGCCGATGGCGCCCACCTCGGTCAGCGTGACGCCGAATTTTTCCTTCACATCGCGCTTGAGGTCCGCAAAGCAGGCCTGCACGCCCTGATGAATGGCGTCCATGGAGTAGGTCCATACGCCGTTCACCAGCTGGTTTTCCCATTCATGACTGCCGGAAGCGATGGGCTGATGCCGTTGGTCGATGAGTACAGCTTTGATGCGGGTGGAGCCCAGTTCCAGACCCAGGGCGGTTTTTTTCAGATCCATATCATGTGCCCCCATTTCCGTATTGATTTTCAAAAAAACCGAACGGCTGCGAGAGCCGCCCGGAAAAATGACCGTTAAAACTCCGCGCTGCCGGTGGTGCGGGGGAAGGGCAGAACGTCCCGGATATTGCTGACGCCGGTCAGATACATGATCAGGCGCTCAAAGCCCAGGCCGAAGCCCGCGTGGGGCGTGGTGCCGTATTTGCGCAATTCCAGATACCACCAGTAGGAATCCATATCCAGGCCCAGCTCCTTAATGCGGGCCTCCAGCACATCCAGCCGTTCCTCGCGCTGGCTGCCGCCGATCAGCTCGCCGATGCCCGGCACCAGCACGTCCACCGCGGCCACGGTTTTGCCGTCGTCGTTCTGGCGCATGTAGAAAGCCTTGATGTCCTTGGGATAATTGTACACGCATACCGGGCTGCCGAAATGCTCTTCGGCCAGGTACCTTTCATGCTCGGTCTGGATATCCATGCCCCAGTGAACGGGGTATTCAAACTGCTTATCGGCTTTCAGAAGGATATCGATGGCGTCGGTATAGCTGACCCGGGCGAAACGGCTGTTCACCACATGGGTCAGACGTTCGATGAGGCCCTTATCCACAAACTGGTTGAGGAAATCCATTTCCTCCGGCGCCTTTGCCATCACGTCGGCAATGACGAATTTGAGCATGTCTTCCGCCAGGGCCATATCGTCCTGCAGGTCGGCAAAGGCGATTTCCGGCTCGATCATCCAGAACTCGGCGGCATGGCGGGGCGTATAGGATTTTTCCGCCCGGAAGGTGGGGCCGAAGGTATACACGTTGCGGAAAGCCTGGGCGTAGCATTCCACGTTCAATTGGCCGGATACCGTCAAATTGGCGGGGCGGCCGAAAAAGTCTTCCTTGTCCAGGACCCGGCCCTTTTCGTCTTTGGGCAGGTTATTCAGATCCAGGGTGGTGGCTCGGAACATTTCGCCCGCGCCCTCGGCGTCGGAGGTGGTGAGGATGGGGGTATGCACATAGACGAAATTGCGCTGGGCAAAGAAAGCGTGGATGGACTGCGCCGCCAGGGAGCGGATGCGGAACACGGCGCTGAACAGGTTGGTGCGGGGCCGCAGATGGGCCTGGGTGCGCAGGTATTCCGGGGAATGGCGCTTTTTCTGCAGGGGATAGTCCGGATCGCTCCAGCCCACGATTTCCACCTGCTGCGCCTTGATTTCAAAAGGCTGCTTCATTTCCGGGGTCAGGGCCAGCACGCCGGTTACCCGGATGGCGCTGCCCAGGGTGATCCTGGTCACCTCTTTGAAATTGGCCAGGTTTTCTTCCTCGCAGACGATCTGAACGTTCCTGAAGAATGTGCCGTCGTTGAGCTCGATAAAGGCGAACACCTTGCTGTCCCGCAGCGTGCGTACCCAGCCGGATACGGTGACGGCGGTCTGATCTGCGGGGGTTTCCCGGAAAAGCTGGCGAACCTGATAGTCCATGGCAGTGACCTCCAACGTCCTGATGAATCAGGGAATTTCAATGTGCAAACTTTATCTTCCCAGCATGGCGGCACCGATGATGCCGGCTTCGTTGCCCAGCTTGGCCAATTCCAGCCGGGGAGAGGGAAGGGTCTTGTACATAAGGTAGCGGGGCAATTGGGCCTTCACCGCGTTGAGCAGGAATTCCCCCGCGTTGCTGACGCCGCCCCCCAGCACGATCATTTCCGGGTCCAGGAACGCGGTGACATTGTTGACGGTGATGGCAAGATACCGGGTGAAACGGTTGAACACCTGCAGCGCGGTGGGGTCGCCGGCCCTGGCCGCGTCAATGACGGTGCGGGCATGGATTTTCTCCGGATCGCCCCCCGCCAGTTTCATGATCAGGGATTCGGGATAGCCCAGGCAGGCCTGGCGCGCCATCCGGATAATAGCGGTGGCGGAGCAGTAGCGCTCCACGCAGCCGTCGTTGCCGCAGGTGCAGGGCACGCCGTCTACCACCAGCGTCATGTGCCCCAGCTCACTGCCCACCCCGTGGGCACCGCTCCAGGGCTTGCCGTCGATGATGATGCCGCCGCCCACGCCGGTGCCCAGCGTCAGGAACACGCTGCTGTGGCAGCCGACGCTGACTCCGGCATAGCTTTCCGCAAGGCCAGCCACCGTGGCGTCATTGTCAATATAGACCGGCTTGTCGTAATATTTCTGCATTTCCTCCCGAAGGGGGATATCCCGCCAGCCCAGATTGGTGCAGAAAATGACTTTGCCCTCTTTCTGGTCGGCCACGCCGGGAATGCCGATGCCGATGGAGGCAATATCTTGCTGGGAAACGCCGGCCTCTTCCGTTACAGTGCCGATGCACCTGGCCATATCCTTCACCAGTTCGGCGTAGGGCCTTTGAGGCAGGGTAGGGGTGCTTGTCCGGGCCAGGATATCGCCTTTTTCATTGACGACGCCCACCGCGATATTGGTGCCGCCCAGATCGATGCCGATGTAAAGCATGCAGTTTTCCTCCGTCGTTCCTGAAATATGATGAATCAAAAATCCTGAAAAGGGATCATTCCGGCTTGCTGTTCATCATCATTTCCGTCAGGCGGCGGTCCAGCTCCCGGGCTGCGGAATAGCCCATGTGCTTCAAAGAGAAATTCCGCGCCGCCACTTCGATGATGATGGCCAGGTTCCGCCCGGGGCGCACCGGCAGCACCAGCTGCGGGATGCGCACATCCATGATGGTGGTAAAATCTTCGGTGAGGCCCAGCCGGTCATACGCCTTTTTTTCTTTCCAGGGCTCCAGATGGATCACCAGATCGATGGATTTGCTGGTGAGCACGGAGCCGATGCCGAACATGGCCTTGATATCAATGATGCCGATGCCCCGGATCTCCATAAAATGCCGCACGGTTTCAGGCGATTCGCCGGTGAGGCGGTCGTCGGTGACCCGGCACACGTCCACCACGTCGTCGGCCACCAGCTGGTGGCCGCGCTTGATCAGTTCCAGCGCCGCCTCGCTTTTGCCCACGCCGCTTTCCCCGGTGATCAGCACCCCCACGCCGTATACATCCACCAGCACGCCGTGGAGGGTGGATCGGGGCGCCAGGCACCGGTTCATATAGTTCATGGCGGCCACCACGAATTTTGTGGTCACCTGCTCGGTGCGGAGCAGAGCCACGTTGTGGGCGGCGGCCAGCTCGGTCATCTCATCCACGGGCATCATGCCGCGGCAGAGGATCACGCAGGGCAGGGGGAAGGAAAAGAAGGCCTCCATCCTTTCCCGGCGCAGATCATCCGGCAGGGATTCCAGGTAGCTCATTTCCGTCAGGCCCACCACCTGCGGCCTGTCATAGGCAAAATGTTCGTAAAATCCCACGAACTGCAGGCCGGGACGGTTCAATTCCGCGGAATGGATATCCCAGGTCCGGCGGGTGGTGGGGGAAAGCACCTGCAGGGACAGGGCGGAAATAAAATCCTCAGCGTTGATCATGGCCGACCTCCAGAAAATGGGGATAACACCTGTATTATACTGCGCCCGACGCCCGTTTGCAAGAAAAAACCCCGGATTTTCGGCCGGCTATTTTGACGGCGCGGGCACAAAATCCTGCACGGCGCCCACATCCTCCACAAAGGGCTTCAGCCTCAGGGGGCGGGAATCCACCTGAATGGCGTCCAGCACCTTCTCCGCCTGGGCGCCGGTGACCGGAACGGGCTGATAATTGTTGTATTCCGCCGTGCCGGACATGTAGCAGGGGATGAGGTTGGTCTGATGCCCGAGATACGTATTATTTTCATCAAAGGAGAAAGTGACCTGCGCAATGAAGGATTCGATATTCAGCACCCGGTTCCGGGCAGGATTCTTGTAATTCAGGCCGGGATTGCCGCCAAAAACGAAATTGCCGAGGCTCCAGAAAGTCGTCCGGCTGTTTTCCACGCGGATGCCCTGGATGGTGTGGGGATGATGGCCGATCACCATTTCCGCGCCGTTGCGGAGCATCCAGGCAGCCATTTTTTCCTGATTGCTGTCGTGCATCTGATCATATTCCACGCCGCAGTGCATGCAGGCGATGATGAGATTGCAGCCCTGCTGCCGCAGGTCGCTGATATTCTTTTTGATGCGGTCGGTATTCTTGCCGCCCTTGGCCCAATAGGAATAATAGACGCTGATGAACCCGATGCGGATGCCGTCTTTTTCAAATACATACACGCCATCGGCCGCTTCATTGGTGCCGAACCAGCCGACGCCGGCTTTCTCCAGCGTTTCAATGGTGGATTTCTGGCCCTTCTCTCCGTAATCCAGGATGTGATTGTTGCCGATGGATACGGCGTCGACCCCCGCCAGGGTCAATATTTCCACATAATCGGTGGGGGCGCGGAAATTATAGGTTTTTTTTGCCCGGTTGGCCTCGTAATTGTAAAAAACGCCTTCCAGGTTGACCACGGTGAGATCGTCGTTCAGGAAATATTCTTTCACTTTGTCGAAGGGATAGGTTTTCCCGTATTGCTCGATATAGCCCTCGAAGCTTTTATCGTGATGCCTTTCCCGCGTCAGCGGGGTATTGCCCAGGGTGCAGTCTCCCGTGAAAGAAATGGTGATCTGCTTGGGCGCCTGGAAAAACAATCCTTCCTTCAGCGTTTCGATACGCGCTGGCCCGGCCGCTGCTTCATCGATGCTCTTCGCATCTTCCCCGTCCGCAGGAAGAGCCGCTTCTTCTTCTGCCGAGGCCGCGGTTTTTTCCTCCGCGGAAGCAGCAGCTTCGCCGGCCGGCGTCTCGGCTTCGGCTTGCTCCTGAGGGGAAGGGGCTGCTTCCCCCTCCCAGAATTCCTCATAGTCCCAAAAGCCTTCCGCTCCGGCGCATGCGGGCATGGACGCGGCGGAAATAACGATCAGCAGGACCCACAAAATCACGGCGGCGTGTTTCTGAAAAAAACGCATAAAAGCCTCCCTGACGGCATATAAATTACTGTACAATACTATACATGATGGTTGGGAGCCCTGTCAATGCGCAACAGGCGGACAAAGATGCGCCATTGTTCCCGGCAAAACGTAAATTTTTTTGATAAAAACAAAAAAGATTACAATTCCATTGCAATTTTCCGCAAAATCTATTACAATAGAAAGGAAATACGATGGGAGAGAGGAAATGAGG
>CAZQAM010000002.1:0-22287 GCA_964591355.1 uncultured Oscillospiraceae bacterium | reverse complement strand
TGGGCCGATTGAGGCTGCGTACTGAAGGCCCCTGCCGCGGAGTCCTAGGCCGCGTAGGCCTCGGCCGTTTCCTTCTATCGGATCAGCGGCCGAACAGCGCCGCAGCCTTTTCCATGCGCTCCGCGATCCTGACCTCGAAGGGGCAGCGGGATTCGCAGCTTTGGCAGCCGATGCATTCCGACGCCGGATGCGCCAGGGCTTCATAGTGGGCCCGCAGGCTGTCGGGCACCTGGGGCTGCTGTACCGCCAGATCGTAGAATTTATTGACCATGGCGATATCGATCTCCATGGGGCAGGGCTTGCAGTGGCCGCAGTAGGTACACTGGCCCTTATAGGCGTGCAGCGGCGCGGAGGCGATGACGGCGGCGTAATTCTTTTCCTCGTCGGTGGCAGTTTCATAGGCGACGGCTGCGTCGATCTGTTCTTTTGTGTCATATCCGCACAGGATGGAGGATACGCCGGGCCGGGTGAGGCAATAGTGGATCAGCTGCTGCGGGGTGAAGGCCACGCCGAAGGGCGAGCGTTCGGGCGCCAGCAGCCTGCCGCCGAAAAAGCCTTTCATCACGGTGATGCCCACATCCTTTTCCTCGCACAGCCGGTACAGGGCCGCCCGCTCGGGATCGATGCCGCTGAGGCTCTCGTCGTACCCGTCCATCATGGTGTCGAGATCCTCGCTGGCAGGCTTCATATCGAAGGCGGGATTGATGCTGAAAAGGATCATTTCAATGAACCCCGATTCCGCCGCCAGCGCCGCGATCCGGGGGTTGTGGGTGCTCAGCCCGATGTGGCGGATGGCGCCCTGCCGGTGCAGGTCCCTGACAAAGCGGATGAAATCCGACTGCATGCAATTCTCCCAGTCCTCCTGGGAGTCCACGTAGTGGATCATGCCCAGGTCGATATATCCGCCGCCGATGCGCCGCAGCAGGTCCTCCCATGCGGGCCGGACAAACTGCATATCCCGGGTGCGCACGTACTGGCCGTTTTGCCAGGTGGAGCCGATGTGCCCCTGCACGATCCACTTGTCCCGGCTGCCGGCAATGGCTTTGCCGATGATATCCCGGGATTTGGGGTCCGGCATCCAGCAGTCGATGATATTGATCCCCCGGGCCTGGGCATACTGGATCAATTCAATGCTGTGGGCCTCATCATGCCTTTCCAGCCATTCCCCGCCAAAGCCGATCTCGCTGACCATCAATCCGGTTTTTCCCAGTCTTCTCTTCTGCATAGGGTCCTCCTTCGCGGTATTCCGGTTTCATGCGCTGTCTGATGCCTCCAGTATAATGCAGGCCGGAGGATTTTTCAAGGAAAAAAAGCTTTCCCCGCCTGCAGAAACAGAAGGATACTTGTCAAAATACACAGCATTCTGTATAATCAGGACAGAAAGATGTCATGTTTCAAAGGGGGCGGCAGCATGAAAACCGACCGGCTGATCGGCATCCTCTCTTATCTGCTGCAAAAGGGGCAGGCCACGGCGCCCGAACTGGCCGAAAAGTTTGAGGTGTCCCGCCGCACCATCCTTCGGGACGTGGACGCCCTGGGCCGGGCGGGCATCCCCATCCGCACCAGCCAGGGGGTCAGCGGCGGCATTTCCATCATGGAGAATTACCGCCTGAACCGGGCGATGCTGACCGATACAGAGATGCAGGCCATCCTGTCGGGGCTGCGCAGCCTGGACAGCGTCAGCGGCACCGACCGGTATGCGCAGCTGATGGAAAAATTCTCTTCCATGCCTTCCACGCTCCTGCCCGCGGACGGACGGATCCTGATCGACCTGGGCTCCTGGCAGAAGGATACGCTGACGGAGAAAATTGAAATCATCCGCAGCGCCATGGAGCGGCGGTGTCTGCTGTCCTTCCATTACGCCGGCCCGGGCGGAGAAAGCGGCCGGGAAATCGAGCCGTATTATCTGGTATTCCGGTGGGGCGACTGGTATGTGTGGGGCTACTGCCTGGCCCGGCAGGATTACCGGCTCTTCAAGCTCAGGCGGATGACCGCTTTTGCCACGGGAGGATCCTTTTCTCTCCGGGACGCTCCGCTGCCCGATCTGCGGGATGAAAGGGTGTTTCCGGAAAATTATCCTGTTCGGATGAAGGTTTCCGCCAAGTATCAATGGCGTTTGACGGAAGAATACGGCGAGGGATGCTGCAAAAGGACGGCGGACGGCGACTGCCTCTTTTCCGCCGGTTTTACCGATAGGGACCAGGCGCTGAATTGGGCGCTGTCCTTTCAGGGCCGGGCGGAGGTGCTGGAGCCGCCGGAGCTCCGGGAAGAAATGCGCAGGATCGGCAAAAAAATCGTCAGGAAGCATAAAACATGACAGACAGATGTCGTGTTTCATCCGGTATTATGGCTACGGCGTCCGAGAGAAGAGAAAGCGAGGAAAAATGCTGTGCGTTACCCCTGGATCGACGAATATCTCCTGGCCAAACACGGCGTGACACGGGATCTGCAGCCGGAATGGAACTGGATCCGCTATCACATCGGCGGGAAAATGTTTGCCGCCATCCTGCTGGATCCGGAAAACCGGCCTTATTACATCAATCTGAAGCTGAAGCCCGATGACGGGGAATTCCTGCGGGGGCAGTATGCGGATATCATTCCCGGCTATTACAGCGACAAAAGGCACTGGAATTCCGTGAAGGCGGACGGCCAGGTGCCGGACGAATTGCTCCGGGCGCTCTTGGACCGGTCCTATGCCCTGGTGCTGGGCGGATTCAGCCGGCAGAAGCAGCGGGAGATCCTGGGCCTTTCCTGCTGCGGCACGGACTGCGGAAAATGCCCCTTGCACGGCGGCGTCTGCCCGGGATGCAACGAGGCCAAAGGCAGGGTATTCCACGCGCCGGAGGGGAAGGCCTGCCCCATCTATGCCTGCGCGGTGCAGAAAAAGCGCAGGGCTTCCTGCGCTGGGTGCGGGGAGATGCCCTGCATGGTCTGGCAGAGCACCCGGGATCCCTCGCTGAGCGATGAAGCGTTTGCGGAAAGCATAAAGAAGCGGGCGGAGAATCTGCAGGCGCGATTTCCCGCGGAATAAAGCGGGATTTCCTGAAAAACAGGGATGGGGAGAGAAACATGAGACTGACGACGCTGTGCTATGTCCAGCGGGGCGACTGCCTGCTGATGATGCACCGGATCAAAAAGGAGCAGGATGAAAACGCCGGAAAATGGATCGGCATCGGGGGCCACCTGGAAGAAGGGGAGACCCCGGAGGAGTGCATCCGGCGGGAAGCGCGGGAAGAAGCGGGCCTGGCGCTGACCGATTTGAAGCTCCGGGGCATCATCACGTTCATCCTGCCGGACTGGGGCAACGAGCTGACCTTTCTTTACACTGCGAAAACCGACGCGGAAACGCTGCCCGAATGCGCGGAGGGCGTGCTGAAATGGATCCCCGTCCGGGAGATTCCGAGCCTTGACCTTTGGGAGGGCGACCGGGTGTTCCTGCCGCTGCTGCAGAGCAGGCAGGACTGCTTTTCCCTGAAACTGATCTATGAAGCGGGCGGCCGCCTGGCGGGATACGCGCTGGAGGAATGACAAAGCCTTTTTTCCGCAAAACCGTGCGTTCCGCCGTGCCGGCCGGAAAAAGCCTGCAGCGAAGGCTGCAGGCATATTTCTGCATTTGCGGGTTGTAATCAGGGAAAAAAGGATTATAATGGATAAATGCAGGAACCCTATCCAATATGGACAGCAGGAAAGGATCTATGAAAAAGCAGAGCAGCATTATTACGCAGGTTGCGATCCTGTTTGCGATCGGCATCCTGGCCACCGGCTTTATCACGTTTTTCGGTCAGCGCACGCTGTCCGGCAGCAGCGTCACCAGCCAGACGGAGAGCCTGGCAGCGCGGGTCGCTGAGGAAACCAGGATGGCGGTGCGGGAATACCCGGCATATCCGTGGCTGCTGAAGTACTGGTACCAGCATCATGATGACATGGACATCGAATACGACGCCGATTTCTATTCGGGCGCGAAGACCCGGGAAAAGAACGGATACCTGATGGAGCGGGGCGTTCAAATGCAGTACGCCGACGAGCGGGAGATCGAAGCGCTGCCGCAGGAGGATCAGAAGCTTTGCGCCGAAGTGGCTTATTCCTGGCTGATCACCCGGGTCAATGAAATCAAGCGCAGCAACCACATCGATTTTTTGTTCTGCGTGATCACGGAGGAGCCGTATGACCGGCAGTTTTTCCTCTTCAGCGCGGCGGACCCCGGCGCGGTGCGGGGAAAAAACTATGAGGAAGTGTATCCCCTGGGGATGCAGGTGACCGTATCGGAAAGCCAGAAGACGGCCATGGAGCACGCCGTGCAGCAGGCCAGCCATCTGGCCAGTGCCGGCGATTATGTGGATTATTATGCGTATCTGGACCAGGTGGAAAACCACGAAATGCTCATCGGCATGACCTATAAACTGTCCACCCTGCAGGCGAGCATCGACGCGCTGACCTGGCAGGAAACAGCCCTGGCGGTGATGCATCAGTGCATTTTATCGGGGATCTGCCTGCTGCTGATTTCCCATTTTATTTTTCAGCCGCTGAAAAAAGTGCAGCAGAATATCCGCCTGTATACGCAAACGAAAAACAGCAAAACCGTGGAAAAGAACCTCTCCCGGAACCGGATGCGCAATGAGGTCGATCAATTGTCGGACGATGTGGTGAGCCTGGCCAAGGAAATTGACGATTATCTGGGAAAAATCAAATCCGTCACCGCCGAAAAGGAGCGCATCGGCACCGAGCTGACCCTTGCTTCCCGCATTCAGTCCGCCATGCTGCCCAGCGTCTTTCCTCCTTTCCCGGGGCGGAAGGAATTCGATATTTACGCCAGCATGAACCCCGCCAAGGAGGTCGGCGGCGATTTTTACGATTTCTTCCTGATCGACGGGGATCACCTGTGCCTCGTGATCGCGGATGTATCCGGCAAAGGCGTGCCGGCGGCGCTGTTCATGATGGCGTCCCAGATCATCCTGAAGAATCACGCCAATATGGGCAAGAGCCCCGCGCAGATCCTGCAGGACGCCAATGCGGCCATTTGCTCCAACAACCGGGAGGAGATGTTTGTCACCGTCTGGCTGGGCATCCTGGAAATCTCCACAGGAAAGCTCACTGCCGCCAACGCGGGGCATGAATACCCGGCGCTGAGGCATCAGAACGGGAAATACGAGCTGGTGCGGGAAAAGCACGGGTTTGTGGTGGGCGGCCTGGAAAACACCCGCTATCAGAATTTCGAGCGCCGGCTGGAGCCCGGCTCGAAATTGTTCCTGTATACGGACGGCGTGACGGAGGCTACCAATGCGCAGGGCGGCCTTTTCGGCACAGAGCGGCTGATCCATGCGCTGAATCAGGATCCGGCCGCCGGCCCGGAGCAGGCGCTTTACAATGTAAAGAAAGCCGTCAACGCTTTTGTGGATCAGGCGGAGCAGTTCGACGATCTGACCATGCTGTGCCTGGAGTATAAAGGCACTCCATAAAAGAAAAGAATCCGCAAACGAAAACGCCTCAAATCAGGCTGGCTGATCTGATACTATTTCGCGTCTAAAACATTGAATCTTCGGGCGTCTTTTCCGCCCTGGCAGTGCTTCATTCCGGTCAACGTAGCGCTGCTACGCCTCCCTTCATTCAGCTTTGCCAGGACAAAAAATCCATCCCGAATCTTTCAATTTTTTAGACGAGAAATAGTATGAGGCGTTTTTTCGCGCGGGAATATCAAAGAAATCAGTCCGGATCATTCACGTCGATGAGCACTTTCATGGTGGTTTCCCGGTTCTCATCGATATAGCGGTACGCCGCCAGGTAATCCCGGAAGGCGAAATGGCGGCTCATCAGAGGCTTCAAATGGACTTTGCCTTCCTTCACCAGCCGGATGGCTTCCACGTAATCCTCGTGCCGGTACATCATGGTGGTGTTCAGATCCAGTTCATGGTCGTTGAGCACTGCCAGGTCGGCCCGGGCCATGTCGGCAAAAACGGCCACCAGAATGATGGTGCTTCCTTTCCGGGCGCTGCGGATGGCCTGGTTGATGGTGATATCATTGCCGGCGCAGTCGTAGATGATATCCGCCTTGTCGGGGCCGAAAGCGTCCAGCATGGCCTGGTTGAAATCGTTTGTTTTCGTATTGACCGCATAATCCGCCCCGCACTGTTTGGCCAGCGCCAGGCGGTAATCGCTGATATCGGTGATCAGCACCTGGCTGGCGCCCATGGCTTTGGCGCTCTGGGCCAGCAGGATGCCGATGGGCCCCGCGCCCAGCACCGCCACCTTCATTCCTTCGATCCCGCCGGAGCGGCTGACGGCGTGCACCGTCACGGCCAGCGGCTCGATCATGGCCCCTTCGTCATAGGTCATTTCATCCGGCAGGGGGGTAACCTTGGAAGCCTTCACGGCAAAGTATTCGCTGGCGGTCCCCGTGGTCTGGAAACCCATCACCTTCAATTCTTCGCACAGGTTGTATTTCCCGTGGGTGCAGGGGTAGCATTTTCCGCAGTACACCTGCGGCTCGATGGTGACCTTCTGCCCCACAGAAAACGGCGCCGCTTTGCCGGCCTTCACGATTTTTCCGCTGACTTCGTGGCCCTGGGTCACAGGGTAACTGGTAAAAGGATGTTTGCCGTGGTACACGTGGATATCGCTGCCGCACACGCCGATGCGCATGATTTTGACCAATACTTCGTCTTCCCCGATTTCGGGAAGGGGAACATCGCGGAAGGTGATTTCATAAGGGGCTGTCATGACCTGCTGAAGCATACGCCATTTCTCCTTTCAGATTTGGCAGACCGGCGCCCCGCCTGACGGCCGGGCCGGCGCCCATATCATCATACGCCTTTGCGGCACGCAAGTCAAACAGGAAAAACGGAATTCTGCGCTTCACGGGATTTTCTTTGCGCCTTGCTTCCGCATGAAAATAACCCCGGAAGCCTGAAATTATCAGGCTCCCGGGGTTTTGCGCGGCTTTGTTCCGGGATTATTCGCCCAGGAATTCAGCCAGCTGGCGGTTGGCTTCGTCCACGATTTTCTGCATGCCGGCGGCTTCCAGCTTGGAGAGCAGCTCGGGCAGAGCGGTTTCGGGATCCACAGCGCCGGTGAACAGGCTCAGGGCGTAGGATTCCTTCACGTTGGACACGGCCGCCACTTCGGTTTCCACGGGCTTGATATCGAAGGTGAAGCCGTAGATGGGCAGTTTCTTGGAGCTGCCGTAGAATTCGGCAAACCGCTTCTGGAAGTCAGCGCCCTGGCCCTTTTGAGGCGGCAGCAAGGTTACGTTGCCCAGGCCGTTGGTCCAGGGAGAATAGGTGGAACGGGCATCGGTGAAGACCACTTCGCCTTCTTCGTTCAGGTTGTAGTGCACGCCTTCAATGCCGTAGTTGAGCAGGGTCATCACATAGGGATCGGTGTTCAGCAGGGCCAGGAACTTCATGGCTTCTTCAGGATGCGCGCTGTTGGCGGAAATGGCCATCATGGCGCCCTGCACGGAGGTGTTGTCGATGTAGGGGGCGTCGGTGGTCATCAGATACGCCACCTGGATGCCGCGGGCTTCGGAAGTGGTGTATTCATAGCCGTACAGGGACACTTCGGAAGAAATCAGGTAGTTGGCGGTGTTCTGAGCATTGCGCCAGGCGTCGGTGGCCGTTTCGCCGATGGCGATGGCGGGATCAATATAGCCGGCCTGGAAGTACGCCCGCATCTGCTTGGCAAACTTTTCAAACTCGGGGGTGGCATACTTGTTGAAGAACACGTTGCCGTAAGCGCCGGGGGTGGACACATCTTCGGTGTTCATGTAATAGCTCAGCAGGCCGTTGCTGTCGCCGGTGACGATGGGCGTGCCGTCTACGTAGCGCTCCACCACGGCGCCTTCAAACACGAAGGGATAGAAGACCTTGCCGTCCTTCTCCTCGCCTTCCTTGACTTTGGCGAAGATATCGCCCCAGCCATAGAAGCCGGCGTTCTTCACATCGTCCAGGGTGTAGCCGTATTTTTCCAGCAGTGTCACGTTCACATCCCAGGTGTTCATGGTGGCGAAATCCTTGAAGCCGGGCACGGCGTAGATGCCTTTTTCGCCGTCGATGCCTTCGGTCTTGGCGCCTTCAAAGAGCAGTTCGGGCAGCACGTTTTTCAGTTCAGCGCCGTATTTTTCCAGCAGGTTGTCATCGGGGTCATCCAGGCGCACATAGGCGTCCTTCTTGGCATAGGGAGCATATTCGTTCTTGGTCCAGGAGCAGGTGAACAGGATGTCGTATTCATCGCTGCCCGTGGTGACGGCGTTGAAAGCCAGGTCGTCAAAGTTGCCCCAGGTGCCCCAGGTGGGCTTCAGGGTGACGCCGATTTTTTCGGTCAGGTAAGCGTTCAGCTTTTCCAGCACAGCGGCGTCGTCGGTCACGTTGTTGCCTTCCAGCAGCATGGTGATTTCCACGGGGCCGTCGGCCATGGCGGGGATGGCGGCGAGCAGCATCAGGGCTGCCAGCAGCAGAGCAAGAAACTTTTTCATGGTTTTCCCTCCAAATAGAATTTTATGTAAGCAGCGGTTTTCTGCAGCCGCTGTTCTTACCATCTGGGATCATCCCTTTACCGAACCCACCGTGAGCCCGGCCACCACATAGCGCTGGAAGAAGGGATAGGCGCAGGCGATGGGCAGCACGATGAACACCACCACCGCCATCCGCATGGTCTGGCTGGGCAGGGCGCGGATGGCGTCCGCCCCGGAAGCGCCGATCATGGAGGAATTGCGGGCCAGAAATTCGGCGTTGCGCTGCATTTCCATCAGCAGATACTGCAGGGGATAGAGCTCCCGCTTGGTCACATACAGCAGGCACAGGAACCATTCGTTCCAGTATCCCAGGGCGGTCAAAAGCGCCACGGTGGCGATGCCCGGCTTCATGATGGGCAGCACGATGCGGACCAAGGTGGTATATTCGCCGCTTCCGTCGATGGTGGAGGCTTCGATGAGATCAAAGGGCACCGTGGTCTGGAAGAAGGTGCGCATGATGATGATATTGAAGGGGCTCACCAGCATGGGCACGATCAGCGCGTAGTAATTGTTGCTCATCCCCAGCAGGTTTTTGCACACGATGTAGGTGGGGATCAGGCCGCCGCCGAAGATCATGGTAAAAAAGCTGAGAAAGCTGAAGAAACCGCGGAATTTATAGTCCTTGCGGTACAGCGGATAGGCATAGAGCACGCACATGGTCACGCTGACCAGGGTGCCCACGATGGTGATGAAGAAGGAATTGAAATAGCTGCGCCACAGGGCGTCGCCCAGGTTCAGCACCTGCCGGTACGCTGCCAGGGACCATTCCTGGGGCATGAAAGCGTAGCCGATCCGCCGGATGCTTTCCTCCGAGGAAAAAGAAATGATGATGACGAACACGAAGGGAACGATGCAGGCCAGGGCGAAGACCCCCAGCAGCAGATGGAACAGCGCTTCGGTTTTCCGGCTCACGGCGTTGAGCCGGAAGCTGTGGGAAGCTTTTTGGGAAAGGACTGTCATGCTTCTTCCCTCCTCAGAACAGGCTGCTGTCGGCGTCCAGCCTGCGCACGATGCCGTTGGCCGCCATGATGCAGATGAAGCCCACCAGATTCTGCAGGAAGCCCGCCGCCGTGCTCATGCCCACGTTGCCGGTGGAGGTGTAGGCGCGGTACACGTACGTGTCCACCACCTGGGTCACGGGATACAGGGGCGCGGAGTTCATGGGCACGGACCAGAAGAGCCCGAAATCAGCGTTGAAGATCTTGCCTACGTTCATGATCAGCAGGATGATGATCATGGGCTTCAGGTGGGGCAGCGTCACATGGATCATCTGCTGCCATTTGGTGGCGCCGTCCACCGCTGCCGCTTCGTACTGGGTGCGGTCGATCCCGGTGATGGCGGATAAGTAAAGCACCGTGGAATAGCCGGTATTTTTCCACATGCTGCAGATGGTGAGGATGTAAGGCCAGTACCGGGGGGTATTGTACCAGTCGATGACCGCGCCGCCCGATGCTTTCTGCGCCCGCACGATCATGCCGTTGGTGGGGTCCAGGAAAGCGAAGAGGAAGTAGGCCACCACCACCCAGCTGAGGAAATAGGGGAAGAACATCATCGTTTGATAGGTCTTGGCCAGGAATTTTCTCGTCAGCTCGCTCATCATGATGGCGAATGCGACGGCGATCAGCAGCCCCAGCACGATCCACAAAGCGTTGTAGCCGATGGTATTGCGGATCATGGTGAGGCTTTCCCCGGTAAAGAGGAAATTGAAGTTTTTCAGCCCCACCCACGGGCTTTTCAGCAGATTGACGGGAAAAGGCAGCTTCCGGGTCGGCAGCCGGTAATCCAGGAAGGACATCATGATGCCGAACATGGGCAGATACCGGATCAGCAGCAGCCAGAGGGTGACAGGCAGCATCATGGTGGTGAGCCAGAAGGTCTTTTTGCCCCCGCTCCTGTGTTTTTTGATTGTGGTTTGCCTCATCACAGCCCATCACGCTCCCGATTTTGTACCCTTATTATAAAAAACGCTTCGGAAAAAAGCATCGTTTCCCGTTGTGCTTTCTTGTCTGTGGTTGCGCTGTTGGCAGGCGGAGGAGGCGGCCATCACGCCAAGAGGAGACAAAAAATCACATATTCTCCCCTTTTGCTTGTGCTTTTCTTTTGTTATGCTTATAATGAAAACCGGATCAATCGGAGGAAGCACAGATGCGATACGGATATTTTGACGACAGCGCGCGGGAATATGTCATCGACCGGGTGGATGTTCCCGTTTCCCTGACCAATTACCTGGGCACCCAACGCATGGGCGCGGTGGTTTCCCACAACGCGGGCGGCTACTGCTGGCTGGATTCTCCCCAGTATCACAGGATCACCCGGTTCCGCCCAAACGGCGTGCCCATGGACTGGCCGGGCCATTACGTCTATTTGAAGGATGAAGCGGACGGGGATTTCTGGTCCCTGAGCTGGCAGCCTGTCGGAAAGCCGCTGGACCAGGCAAAATACGTTTGCCGCCACGGGCTGAGCTATTCCGTATACGCCTGCGAATACAAGGGGATCTCCGCCAGCCAGACGCTGTTCATCCCCCGGGAGGAAGGAGATCGCACCCCGCTGGAGATTTTCGATGTGCGGGTGAAAAACACGTCGGACGCGCCCCGGACCCTGAGCGTATACGGCTATGTGGAATTCTCCTTCCATCATATTGATATGGACAACCAGAATTTCCAGATGAGCCTGTACGCCGCCGGCTCCCATTACCGGGGGGGCGCGGTGCTGTGCGAGTTGCACTACGAGCCGGACAGCTACCAGTTTTTTGCCGGGAATTTTGAGCCGGACGGGTTTGACGGCGTGCGGGAAAAATTCATCGGCGCGTATCACACGGAAAGGGATCCGGCGGGGCTGATATCCCCTTCCCTCAGCGGCAGCACCGAGCTGGGCGGCAATCCCTGCGGCGCGCTGCGCAAGAAGCTCTTTCTGGCCCCGGGGGAGGAAAAGCGGCTGCTGTTCTATCTGGGCACCGGGGATGAGAAAGCCGCCCGGGAAGCCCGCGCATGCTATGATGAAGCGGGCGCCGACCGGGCGTTTGGGGCCCTCCGCTCTTTCTGGGAGGAAAAGCTGGGGGCGCTGCAGGTGCGCACGCCCCATGAAAATATGAACCGCTCTCTGAATATCTGGAACCTGTATCAGAGCGAGATCAACGTGCTGTTTTCCCGGTTCTCTTCCTTTATTGAGGTGGGCGGACGCACGGGCCTGGGCTACCGGGACACCGCCCAGGACGCCATGTGCATACCCCACGCCGAAAAGGAGATGTGCCTAACCCGCCTGCGCCAGCTGCTGCGGGGGCAGGTCAGTATGGGCTACGGCCTGCACCTGTTTGATCCCGCCTGGTTCCAGCCTCAAAAGCCCGCGGCGTTTCAGTCCCCCACCGTGGTGCCCACGCCGGACAGGCAGAGCATGATCCACGGATTGAAGGATACCTGCGCGGATGACGCGCTGTGGCTGATCCCCGCCATCATCGAATATGCGCGGGAAACGGGCGATATGGCTTTCCTGGAGGAAGTGATCCCCTTTGCGGACGAGGGGGAGGCCACCGTATGGGAGCATATGAAGAGGGCGCTGGAATTCTCCTTTTCCCAGACCGGGAGCCACGGCATCACCAAGGGCCTGCGGGCGGACTGGAACGACTGCCTCAATCTGGGCGGCGGCGAAAGCGCCATGGTGGCGTTCCTGCTGATCTGGGCCGCCGGTCATTTCCTGAGCGCCGCCCGTTTCCTGGGGCGGGACGCTGACGCGGAGAGATTCTCCGCCCTGCGGGAGGGCATGATCGCCGCCTGCCAGAAAACGCTGTGGGACGGGGCATGGTGGCGGCGCGGCTTCACTGCCGACGGCCGGGCCATCGGCACCCGGGCGGCTTTGGAAGGCAAGGTGCACATGGAAAGCAACACCTGGGCGGTGATCTCCGGGGCTTCCAGCCGGGAACAGAGCTTTCAGTGCATGGATGCCGTGGACGAGTATCTGTATACGCCTTACGGGCTGATGCTCAACGCCCCCTCCTTTACCACGGTGGATGACAGCATCGGCTTTGTTTCCCGGGTATACCCCGGCATCAAGGAGAACGGAGCCATTTTCAGCCATCCCAATCCCTGGGCCTGGGTAGCGGAATGCATGCTGGGCCGGGGCGGCCGCGCCATGAAATTCTATAATGCCCTGCTGCCCGAAAACCAGAATGACCTGATGGAGATCCGGCAGGCGGAGCCCTATACCTACTGCCAGTTCATCATGGGGCGGGACCATACCGCCCACGGCCGGGCGCGGCATCCCTTTATGACCGGCTCCTCCGGCTGGGCGTATTTTGCCGCCACCCGGTATATGCTGGGCATCCGGCCGGAATTCGACCGCCTGACGGTGGACCCCTGCATTCCGGCGGAATGGGAGGGCTTTGACGCCCTGCGCCGCTGGCGGGGCGCGGAATACCGGATTTCCGTTCAGAATCCGGATCATATCGAGCACGGCGTGGGGCAGATCCTGGTGGACGGAAAGGAAGCGGCCTTTATTCCCGCCTTTACAGGCGGGACGCATACGGTGCAGATCACCATGAAACCGGAAAAGAGGAATGCAAATGATTGAATTCGGCACAGGCGGCTGGCGCGCGGTCATCGGGGACGGCTTCATCCGGGAGAATATCCAGCGCATCGCATCAGCCCTGGCCCGGCGCATGGCGCGGGAAGGCTGCGCTGAAACGGGCCTCTGCGTGGGGTATGACCGCCGCTTTCTCAGCCGGGAAGCCTGCATCTGGTTCGCGGAGGTCATGGCCGGGGAAGGGGTCAAGGTCCGTTTTGTCAATCTCAGCTGCCCCACCCCGCAGATCATGTTTACCGTCAAACACCTGCAGCTGCAGTACGGCGCCATGGTGACGGCCAGCCACAATCCCGCCATCTACAACGGCATCAAGCTGTTCACCTTCGGCGGCCGGGATGCCACGGAGGAGGTCACCTTCCCCATTCAGCAGGAAGCCAACGCCCTGGAAATCACCGGGATCCGCCGGATGGATTTTGAGGAAGCGATCAAGGAAGGCCGTATTCAGCTCATCGACCCCCGGGACGCCTATCTGGATTCCATTCTGGGCCAGATCGACACCGCCGCCATCCGGCGCCGGAGGCTCCGGGTGGTGCTGGACCCCATGTTCGGCGTCAGCCTGACAGGGCTCATGACCATCCTGTACACCGCCCGCTGCGACGTGGATGTGATCAACGACCGGCACGACGCCTTTTTCGGCCGTCAGCTGCCGGCGCCCAACCCGGAAACGCTGGTGGATCTGCAGCAGGCCGTGCTGGCGCACAACGCCAATGTGGGCATCGCCACCGACGGCGACGCGGACCGCCTGGGCATCATCGACGAAAAGGGCGAATACGTTTCCGCCAACGAGATCCTCACGCTGCTGTACTGGTATCTGCTGGAATACAAGGGCTGGCGCGGCGCGGCGGTGCGCAACATTTCCACCACGCACCTGCTGGACCGGGTGGCCGCGGCCTACGGGCAGGAATGCGTGGAAGTGCCGGTGGGGTTCAAGCATATTTCCGCCGGCATGGAAGCCCATGACGCCCTGATCGGCGGCGAATCCAGCGGCGGCCTGACGGTGCGGGGCCATATCAGCGGCAAGGACGGCCTCTATGCCGCCGGTTTGCTGGTGGAGATGCTTTCCGTTACCGGCCAGCCCCTGAGCGAGCTGATCCGGGGGCTCTATCGGCGCTTTGGCGAAATGCACTCCGCGGAGTTCGACTGGGCGCTGACCCAGGAAAACAAGGAGCGCATCCACCGGCTGATCATGGAGGAAAAGCGGCTGCCGGCGTTCAGAAAGCCCATTTTGAAAGTCAGCTATCTGGACGGCTGCAAGGTGTATTTCGACGGCGCGTGGGTCAGCCTCCGCTTTTCTGGCACGGAGCCCAGAATCCGCATTTTCGCGGAGGATGATACCATCCACCACGCCAAAACGCTGGTGGGCATCATGGCCGATTTCACCGGGCTGCCCTTTGACGCGTAATCAAATTAAAGATTCCAGGTATCATCGAAAGCTCTTTAAAAACCGTTTCCCCCTATCCGCCTTTCTCGGAAGGGGGCCTGGGGGGAACCTCTCTTTGGGCTCCAAAGAGAGGTTCCCCCCAGGAAAAAAATTAACCCGAAAGGAGACGCCGGCATGGAGGGAGAAAGCAACCGGGCGCCCAGGCGCGGCTTCAAGGCCGTATTTGCCTCCCTGCGGGTGCAGATCATCCTGCTGCTGCTGCTTTGCTATCTGATCCCCGCGCTGACGCTGAGCGTCTTCATCCAGACCGCGCTGATCCCCAGCCTGCGGGAAAAGACGGCGGCAGCCCTGACCACGGATGTGGAGCACGCCTGGGCCCTGGCCTGCCAGAATATCGACAGCGTGATCGCTCTGGGCCGGGACGCCATTTACGACGGGGAGCTGACCAGCGTATATGAAAGCTGGAGCACCGGCGCCATCACCGACGCGGAATACCTGCGCCTGTCCCGCGGCTATCTGGACCGCAAGTACAGCCGCAACAGCCTGTTCACCTTCGCGGCGTATTTCCCTGTCCGGGCGCCGGAACTGTACATGTATACCCGGCCCGGCTATCAGGAGGCTATGAAATTCCTGGACCGGGGTCAGAAAGAGACGCTGGCGCTTGGCGAAACGCTGGATACGGGCAACCGCTTTCTGGAAACGGAGGGGCAGATGTATCTGGCGCGCAACCTGATGAACCTGCGCATGGAGCGCTACGGCATGCTGGTTCTGGGCCTGCGCCGGGAAGCGCTTTTATCTCCCCTGCTTCACCTGGCGGACAACTGGCAGGGCCAGGTATATCTCCAACTGGACGGCACAGGAGACACCGATACGCCCTGGGACAGCTTCCCCGGCGGTATGACGGAGGACGGGCGGGAGATCCTGTTTTCCCGCCAGGCGTCCGGCGATGCGTACACGCTGCGGCTGCTTTTGCGGATGGACCGGCGGCTGCAGTACCGGGAAATCTATCAGTTTCAGTATCTCGCCTGGGGGATCTGCCTGCTTTTGATCCCGGTGCTGATCCTGCTGGCCTGGTATGTCCGGCGGCGGATCACAAAGCCCATTACGCTTCTGTCCGCTGCCTCCCGCCGCATCGAGCGGGGCGAACTGGGGGTCACCGTGCCCATGCGGGGCGGCGACGAGCTGGGGGATCTGGGGGTGGCCTTCTCCAACATGTCCCTTCGCATGAAGGAATTGATTGACAGGACGTATAAAGAGGAGCTGGCGCTGAAGGACGCGCAGATCCAGGCGCTGCAGAGCCGCATCAATCCGCACTTTATCAACAACGCCCTGGAGGCCATCAACTGGGAGGCCCGGATCGAAAAATCGGAGACCATCCCCGCCATGGTCAGCGCCCTGAGCGTGCTGCTGGGGGCCAGCATGGCCCGGCAGGACCGGCGCATGGTGCCCATCCGGGAAGAAATGAAGGTGGCCGAAGCCTACATTTATTTCATTCAGCAGCGCTTTGGCCCGGATCTTAACGTGACGCGGAGCCTGGATGAGGGCGCCATGGAATGTTCCGTTCCCCTGCTGACGGTGCAGCCGGTGCTGGAAAACGCGGTGGAGCACGGCATCGCGCCTGCCGGAGGCGGGGAAATCGCTTTGTCCTGCCGGCGCCTGGGCGGATGCGTGCGGCTGGAAATCAGCAATACCGGAAAAGGCATTTCGCCGGAAGACCGGAAGAAAATCGACGCCGCCCTCCGGGGCGAAACGGATTCCGGCACGCATCTGGGGCTGGCCAACATCGCGGGCCGCCTGAGCCTGATTTACGAAGGGCAGGCGGATATCCAGGTGTTCAGCGATGATTGGCAGCGCACGGTGGTGCGCATTGACGTGCCGCTGACAAACGCGTAAAGGAAAGGAGAAGATCATGCGGCATTACAGAAAAGCAGCCTGTGCGCTGATTTTGACTCTGCTGCTGGGGGCCGCCCGGGCTGAGGGGGTCACCCTGCGGACGGTGAGCATTTTTGCCGGGGCCGATACGGCGGCGGAGGCGTATGTGGATATCCTCAACGCCTATGAGGCGGAAAGCGGCAACACGGTGCTGGACGCCTCCGCGGTCAGCGATGAAGCCTGGAAAACGGGCGTGCTCAATGATTTTGCCGCCGGCAACGAGCCGGATATCCTCTTTTTCTTCGCCGCCGGGGCAGACTCCGCGCCTATTCTGTATAAAGTGGTTCCTATCGGGGAAATCAACGCCGCCTATCCGGAATGCAATTTTCCGGAAAACGAAGCCCTGCGGGAAAAGGACGGCAAGGTGTATGCCGTGCCCGCCCGCTCCTTCTGGGAAGGGCTGTATGTGAACAGCGATCTGTTTCAGGAATATGGCGTGCCCCTGCCCACGGACTGGGACAGCTTCTGCCATGCCATCGAGGCGTTCCGGGAGGCGGGAGTGGTGCCCATCGCCGTTTCGCTGTCGGATATTCCTCATTATCTGGCGGAATTCGCCCTGCTGGCCTGCGCGACGCCCGAGGAGCAGCAGGCCCGGCCCCGCACGCTAAAGGAAGTGCCCGGCAGCTGGTTTGACGCCATGGGGCTGATCCGGGAACTGTATCAGATGGGCGCATTTGCCCAGAACGCCAGCGCCACCTTTGAAAGCGCTTCCACAGAGCTGTTCCGCACCAAAAAAGCCGCCATGCAGATCGACGGCAGCTGGCTGGCTTCCTCCCTGCCGGCGGAAAGCATGGCGACCACGCTGGTTTTGCCTGTGCCGCTCCGCAGCGGCGAAGGCACGGCGGAGTGCTGCCTGGGCGGTATCTCCATGGGGTTTTACCTGACCCGCCGGGCCTGGCAGAGCGAAAGCCGGGACGCCGCCGTTTCGCTGCTTTCCGCTTTGACCCGGGAGGACAGCCTGCGCAGGCTGGGCTATACGGGGGTCAGCGGCGCGCTGCTTGATTCCGCGGAGGAAATGACGAAAGGGCGGAAGCTGGTGGGCCCCCTCCAGGATGCCATGAACAAAAACGCCCGGGAGGTCTGGCTGCTGGAATGCATTCCCGCCGTGGCGGCAGGCACCATGACGCCGGAGGAATGCTGGGAAAAAGTGATGGCTTTGCAGCCGTTTGGAGATTGAGAAGAGAGATGTACAGTGTCGTTTTGGTGGATGACGAGCGGGTGATCATCCGGGGATTGAGCAGCGTGGTGCCCTGGGAAGAGCTGGGCTGCCGCGTGGTGGGCACGGCTTATGACGGCGCAGGCGGGCTGGCGCTGATCAGGCAATTGCGTCCGGATATCGTGCTCACCGATATCCGCATGCCCAATATGGACGGGCTGACCATGCTGGCCGCCCTGCGCAGCGAATATCCCCGGATGCAGATGAGCGTGCTGACGGCATACCGGGATTTTGAATATGCCCGGCAGGCGCTGAATCTGGGCGTATGCCGGTATCTGCTCAAGCCCAGCAAAATGGAGGAACTGGTGGAAGCCGTGCGCCTGATGGCGGAGCGGCTGGACCGCAGCCCCGCCGCGGACGCTTCCGAGGATACGGAGGGGACCGCGGGAAACTACATCGTGCAGGCGGCGCTGCAGTACATGCGGGAGCATTGCGCGGAGCAGCATCTGTCCCTGAACGAGGTGGCCGATCATGTGTATGTGAGCCAGTGGCATCTGTCCAAGCTGCTGAACCGGGAAGCGGGCCAGAGCTTCTTCGATCTGCTGGGCGGCATGCGCATTGAGCGGGCCAAGCGCCTGCTGAACGATCCCGCCCGCCGCATCCATGAAGTGGCGCAGGAGGCGGGCTATGCCGACGTGGCCCACTTTTCCAAAAGCTTCAAAAAGCTGGTGGGCTGCACGCCGGGGGAGTACCGCAACGGCATGCGGTAAGCGCTGTTCTCAAAAAGAAAAGGGATCCATACAAAACGCGGCCGGCGAATGCCGGCCGCGCTTTTCATCCGGGGTCAATCCATCGTCAGCGCAACCGTCACATCACCGCTGCCCAGCAGTTCCCTCATCTGCTCTGGGGTCTGATCGATGATTTTCCCAAGCCTCGTGTAGGCCCAGGCGTTGCTGCCGTAGAATACCACCAGCTGATTGCCGGAGTACAGCACGATATCCCCGGAGGAAGTGGTGGTTTGTTCGTCTGCGCTGGGCAGGCGCCGGCCGATGGGCCCCACCTGCTCAAACCCGCCGTACATGGACATCTGAATCGTCAGCCCGTCTGCCGCCATTTCCCGCAGGGCGGCCACGGCGTCATTCTCTTCCCATGCGACGGATACAGGGGTGCCGTTGATTCTCATTTGCATTTGCGATTCTCCTTTTGCCAGGTTCAGCGACAGCGCCCAGGCCCGGATGTCTCCGGCGGTGCTGCGGTTGTCGATGCGTTTCACTTCCAGCCAGGCAGCCGTTCCGCCCGTTAATGCCTGCAGGTTCCCTGCGCTGGAGCCCGCGCCGCTGGATGCGGAGGTGCAGAAGGGCACGATGGTCTTACCGGATACGTCGATGCCTTCCAGCAGCGTATACAGAATTTTAGGCGCCTGGCCGTGCCAGATGGGATAGCCGAGCAGGATCGTGTCATACTGCTTCAGGGATTCGGGCCAAACGGCGATGGCGGGCCGGGCGGCGCTGTCTTGCTGCTCTCTGTCCGCGCGGCAGTCGGTGTAATACGCCAGATCCGCCTCGGTGTAGGGCTCCTCCGGCACAATTTCAAAAATATCCGCGCCCAGCGCGTCCGCTGCGGTGTACGCCACCGCTTTTACCGTATCATCCGTGGAGAAATACATGACCAGCACCCTGGCGTCCGGGTTCTCCCCGATTTCCGGCAGCGCCTGGATATTCACGGTGGCGGAGGACACCGCGTCCTGCGCGAGACCGTTTCCCACAAGGCTGAGCAGCAGCAGGCAGAGCAGCGGGAAGAAAAAGATCCTTGTTCGTGTATCTGTACGGTTGCGCATATTCTTCTCCTTTCATGCGGTCATTTTCTGATAAACGTTTCGTCCGCGGGCTGATCATCGCTGAGAAAGCGCTCCACTTTCATATGCAGGTCGTATTTTTCCCGCAGGGCGGCAATCTTTGCCATCATGGGGGATGCGTGATGTGCGTCGATGGCCGCCTGATCCCGCCAGCTGTCGATGAGCAGCACGGTTTCGGGGTCATTCAGCGGAAAGAAGTATGCATAGCGCAGGTTTCCTTCCTCCGCGCGGACCGCGCCCGCCGTGCCGGAAGCCTCCATTTCCTCGGCAAACCTGCGGGCGTTCCCGTTGATGCCGGTGTAATAAAGATTCACAGTGATCATGGCCGTCCCCTCCTTATTTTCTGTTCTTTTCAAAGCTCCACCTGGCGATTTCTGCAATCAGCGGAAGCGGCAGTTCCTGATCGTTTTGCAGCTGAATCGTCCCTTTGCCGGTTTTGTAATCAGTCAGCCGGCCGGCAAAAGCCTCCACCGCTTCCGCCCCAGGATACAGGCCGATGTGCTTTTTGGCCGGCGCGAAATGAATGATGTTCCGCCCCTTCCAGAAGGTGGGCATCCCCCAGGAAAGGCGTTCTTCCGCCTCCGGAATCGCTGTGCGGATGGCGTCGTAGACGGCAGTCAGACGGGGCCGGATCGCTGCATCCTGCGCCGCAATGTATTCAGGAATGGTCATCATGGCACCTCAAATCACGAAGTCCGCGCTTCAATCATGGAGCGCCTCCTGGATCATTTGATCGAAGCTTTCCGCAAACCGCTGATCGTCCTCCGCCGTGCGCCTGGCGGGGCCTTTCAGATGATGTTTTCCGCTGCGGCGGGCCTTCTTCGCCAGGTGGCGGTCCATCAGCAGCCCGTCGATGTTCTCATCCGTAAACCATTTGCCGCTTGGATGGATGGCCCGGGCGCCTTTGCCCAGGGCCAGGGCTGCCACGCCGTAATCCTGGGTGATCACGATATCGCCCCGCCGGCACAGGTTGATCAGGGCGATATCCACCGCGTCCGCTCCCGCGCCGATGACTTTGACCTCGCTGGTTTCGGAAGTCAGCACGTGATTGGTGTCGCACAGCAGCGTCACGGGGATGCCGTGTTCCCGGGCGATGCCCTCTGCGATCCGGGTCACCGGGCAGGCGTCGGCGTCAACGTAAATCCTCATGAGCTATCTTCCTTTTTCTTGCGGTCTTCGGTTTATCTTTCGTCAGCTCATAGCTCAGCGCCACCAGGCTGACGATCTCCTCCTCTCCGGCAGAGCCGTCCAGCAGCACGGTGAGCCATTTGTCCTTGTTCATGTGGTAGGCGGGCAGGAAGCCCGGCCTGTCCCGCAGCGAACCCATCAGGAAAGGGTCGCACTTGATGTTGAGGATATCAGCGGCGCCTTCCCGGCGCATGCCCAGGGTTTGATACGGCACCCGCATCATCAGCGCGAACCACTTGCGGCTGCCGCCGTGCCGGAAGACACAGCTTTCATTGTCCCGCGGGAAGGGATACTCCGCTTCGGCGCTGTATGTTTCCGTGGTATGGGCCATCAGTTCCTGCCGCGTCATGAGATGCCCTCTCCTTTCCGAGCGCCGCTTTTTCGGATGCGCCCAGCCTTTCCGCCGGCATGGCGGATAAATACTGCCTGCTATAAATGATTATAAACCGCAAAGAAAGAATAAACAACTCTTTCTCTTGGGTGATTTGCTGATCCGGCCAAGGAACAACGATTGGAGATAAAAAAACCGCGCAAACACATGATTTGCGCGGAATGCTTGTGTTTCGTTGAACCAAACGATACAAAAACCTTCCAGTTTCGACAATGACACATTTTCAAAAATGTGTCAATAATATATCTATTATATATGATTCTATCCATATAATACTCTAAGCAACCTATAGAAATCGTGTACGATGCGGTCACGCATCATAAATCTCTATTGGCAAAACCCTGACACCACTGGAGAAGAACGTACTTGTCTATGTATTCAAAGATGGTACAGAAAAGCGTGTAGAATGGCAACATCGTTCCAGACGTGAATCCTGGACACCAGAGATGAAAGAAGTTACACCGCATTTTATGATATGGATACCAACTGTGTCAACGCCTGGCTGATCGACCGCTCCATCGTGACCATCGACTGCCAGAAGGTGGAGGATGCCTTCTCCGACAACATGTACGAACGCTCCGAGCTGGATTACCTGCTCTTCAGCGATCCGGCCGCCTATGCCGACCTGGTGCTGAACGAGGACCCGGGAATGTACTTGAAAGCGGTCACGCTGTATAAGACAGATGAATCCATGACGTAAGGCGATGCCCCTGCAGGAAGCTTCTTAGATTCTTGCAGGGGTGTTCTTTTTTCATCGGATATGGGTTTTCCCTTACCGCCAGTTTGTTTCTGATCCAAAGTACTAACTGTCTGTTAGTGTACAAGGATGACTTTATCGTGTAAAATGAAACTGTTAAGAAGACAGTAAAAGTTCATTTATGCAAAAGAGGTTTAGCCGTTTTTTTCGGCTAAACCTCGGCAAAGACCACAAAATCAGTATAATCAGCAAATATCGTAAATTGAAAACTTCAAGAAGAATGGATCAAATGGTATTGCTTGTTTTTATTCTTGTAAGAATATTAGTGAGAGAATCGGCAGGCTATTTATTTGCTTGTCATTTTCAAAAGTATATGGTATACTGATTTTGGATAATATATGATCCGTTAGTGGGCTATTCCAACTGAAATGGATCACATTTGATCCACTCGGAGGGAGACATGAGCTTTATTTGGGAAACGCCGGAAGAAATCAATTTGGCCCTGGCGCAGCGGCTGCGCGGCATTCGCAAGCGGAAAAATCTGACCCAGCAGCAGCTGAGCGAAAAAAGCAACGTCAGCTTCGGCAGCATCAAGCGGTTTGAAAC
>CAZQAM010000001.1:23766-26990 GCA_964591355.1 uncultured Oscillospiraceae bacterium | reverse complement strand
CGTCCCAATCCTTCTGTCAAGATGCATTTGATAAAATTCTGCAGATTTTTTTCATTTGTTATCCGGGCCGTCCCTATGAATTTTTGCCATGTCTCCGGATAGACAAAGCCGGAAAAAAATGATAAAATATAAGTTGGATTTTTATGAACTGCCAAGGAGGCCTCCCCTTTGACTGAAGCAATGAACGCAACCCTGGAAAAGCTCCTGGAGCAGGTGCAGAAACCGGCCCAGTATATCGGCGGGGAAATGAACGCCGTCCTCAAAGACTGGGGCGCCGTCCGCGCCCGCTTTGCCTTCTGTTTTCCCGATACCTACGAGATCGGCATGTCCCACCTGGGGATGAAGATCCTCTATCACCTGATCAACGGCCGGGACGACGCCCTGTGCGAAAGGGTTTTCATGCCCGCCGCCGATATGGCGGACAAAATGCGGGAAGCGAAACTGCCCCTTTTTTCCTGGGAAAGCCGGCATCTGATCACGGAATTTGATATTGTGGGCTTCACCCTGCAATACGAAATGAGCTACACCAACATCCTGGAGATGCTGGATCTTTCGGGCATCCCGGTCCTCCGGGAGCAGCGGGGAGAGGAAATGCCCTTTATCGTGGCGGGGGGGCCCTGCGCCTTCAACCCGGAGCCGCTGGCGGATTTCATCGACGCCTTCATGATCGGCGACGGGGAAGACGTGATGCACGAGCTCATTGACGTGATCCGGGACGGCCGGGAGGCGCACCATACAAAAGCCGAAATCCTCCGGGATCTGGCCCGGCTGGAAGGCGTCTATGTGCCCGCCCTCTACCGGGCGGAATACCACGCAGACGGCACGCTGAAATCCTTTGCGCCCATCGATGACGCGGCCCCGGCCACGGTGAAAAAACGGGTGGTGAAGGATCTGTCCAATGCGGTGTACCCCGACGCCATTCCGGTGCCCTATACCGAGATCGTGCACGACAGGATGGTATTGGAAATCATGCGGGGCTGCACCCGTGGCTGCCGCTTCTGCCAGGCGGGCATGCTCTACCGGCCGGTGAGGGAAAGGAGCATGGAAAGGCTGCTGGAATTGGCCGAAAAGCTGCAGCAGTCCACCGGTTATGAGGAAATGAGCCTTTCCTCCCTTTCCTCCGGGGATTTTTCCTGCCTGCCGCAATTGATTTCCGCTCTGATGGAAAAATACAAAAGCAAAAGGGTCAGCGTGAGCCTGCCCAGCATGCGCATCGACAACATCGTCAAGCAATCCCTGGAGGAAACCCAGCAGGTGAAAAAATCCGGCCTCACTTTGGCTCCGGAGGCCGGCACCCAGCGCCTCAGGGACGTGATCAACAAGGGCGTCACGGAGGAAGACCTGATCCGCTCCGTCACCGACGCTTTCCAGTGCGGCTGGAGCAGCGTGAAACTGTATTTCATGATGGGCCTGCCCACCGAAACCGACGAGGACCTCCGGGGTATCGGCGACCTGGCCAAAAAGGTGGTGGACGCCTACTACCGCGTGCCCAAGGAGCAGCGCAGCAAAAACGGCGTCCGGGTCACCGCCTCGGCCAGCGTGTTCGTCCCCAAGCCCTTTACCCCCTTTCAGTGGGCCGGGCAGGACACCATGGAAACCGTGCACGAAAAGCAGGCCAAACTGCGGGAATATCTCAAGCTCAAATGCGTCCATTTCAACTGGCACGAATCGGGGCTTTCCATGCTGGAAGCCTGCATTTCCCGGGGCGACCGCCGCATCGGCCAGGTCATCTACCGGGCCTGGCAGCGGGGCTGCCGCCTGGACGGATGGAATGAGCACTTCAAACTGGATCAGTGGCTCGCCGCCTTTGAGGACTGCCGTCTGACCCCGGATTTCTACGCCTACCGGGAGCGGACATACGATGAATTGCTGCCCTGGCAGTTCATCGACGCCGGGGTCAGCATGGAATACCTGAAAAAGGAAAACGAAAAGGCCCGGAAGGGCGAAACCACCCGGGACTGCCGCCGGGGCTGCAACGGCTGCGGATTGCAAACCTGGGACGTATGCGATTTTGTGAAGCACCCGCCCCTGAAGGATGCAGATCAAACCGCCGCGCCGCTGTACGATTGAGGGGGAAACAGCCATGAAAATGATCGCCGTGTTTGAAAAATCCCCCCGGCTGCGCCTGATCGGGCATCTGGATCTGATGCGGGCCATGCAGCGGGCCCTGCGCCGCAGCGGGCTGCCCCTGCGCTATTCCCAGGGGTTCAACCCCCACATCCTGCTCACCTTCGCTTCTCCCCTGTCCGTGGGGATGCCCGGCAAGCGGGAAATCATGGAGGTGCCGCTGGAAGGCGAGGTATCCACGGAGGAATTCACGCGGAAGCTTTCCGCCGCCCTGCCTCCCGACCTGCCGCTGATTTCCGCCCGTCCGGTGGAGGACCGCCATCCCGCCCCCATGGCGCTATTGACCGCCGCCATGTATGAAGCGAAGCTGGCCGCCGTGCCGGCGGGCCTCCAGGAGGCTTTGGATCGGTTTTTACGCCAGACGGAGATCCCCGTCATGCGCAAAACAAAATCTGGTTTAAGACCCGCCGATATCCGGCCCATGATCTATGATCTCCGCCTGACCGGCGATACCCTGCATATGACCCTGGCCCTGACCGAAAAGGCCACCTGCAAGCCGGATCTGCTGCTGGAGGCCCTCTTTGCTTTTGCAGAGCTGGAGCGGCCGCCCCTTCGGATCACGAGGACACAGCTGCTGGGCGAAGAAAACGGGGTGCTCAAGCCCCTGGAGAATCTGTGATGGCCACGGTGAAGCGCATCCTGATCCGGCATACGGAGGGAAAAAGGGAAATCGCCCTGATGGAGGAAAGGCGCCTTCTCTTCTTTGCGAAGGAAGAGGAGGGCGTGCAGTCCGAGCAGATCTATCTGGGCGTCGTGGACCGGATCGTCAAGGGCATGGAAGCGGCATTCATCAGGATCGGCAGGGATCAAACGGGCTTCCTCCCCTGGAGCGAATGCTTCGCAAGGCCCCGGTCCGGGGAACAGATGCTTCTGCAGATCAAAAAGCCCGCCGTGGGCGAAAAAGCGCCCTTTCTCACCGCGAACATTGCCCTGGCCGGGCGATATGCCATCCTGACGCCTCTGAGCCCGGCTCTGGGGGTATCCAAAAAAATCACCGGGGAAGCGGACCGCGCTTTTCTCCTGGATACCGCTCTCCGCCTGTCCCCCGCCGGCATGGGCCTGGTGATGCGCACGGAGGCCCTGCACGCGCCGGAGGA
>CAZQAM010000001.1:13615-23756 GCA_964591355.1 uncultured Oscillospiraceae bacterium | reverse complement strand
CAGTGGCAGGAGATCCTGCAAGCCCGGGCAGGCGCTCAGGCCCCCTGCCTGATCCGGGACCGGGATGACCAACTGCGCCGCCTGCTCCGGGATGAGCACGGAAAGATCGCGGAAATCCTCACCGACAGCGCGGAAAAACTGCCAACTGTCGATATTCCCGTCCGCCTGGCCGAAAATCCCTTCGATCTTTACAATGTGTCCTCCAGGCTTGAAAAATCCCTGCAGCGCAAGGTCTGGCTGGACTCGGGAGGGTATCTTGTCATCGACAGAACCGAAGCCATGACCGTCATCGACGTGAACAGCGGCAAATACACCGGCGGCAGGGGCGGCACGGAGCAGACCTTTCTCCGCCTCAATCTGGAGGCCGCCGGAGAAATCGCCCGGCTGATGCGGCTAAGGAACATGGGCGGCATCATCCTCATCGATTTTGTGGACATGCAGGAGGAGGAAAGCCGCCTTCAGGTGCGGCAGGCGCTGGAAAACGCCCTCCTGGACGATCCTGTAAAAGCGGTGGTCCACGATTTCACCAGTCTGGGCCTCCTGGAAGTGACCCGGAAAAAAACCGAAGCATCCCTGTAATAAAGAAAGGAATATCCATGCGAGACACAACCATCCGGGTATCCCCGGAAGAAATGGCGCAGCAGCGGCAGTTTGCCCGGGAGTTTTCCAATCTCCCGGAGCGGCCCCGGACGTATTGCATCGTCACCTACGGCTGCCAGATGAACGCTCACGACTCTGAAAAGCTGGCGGGCATGCTGGAAGAAATGGGGATGACGCAGGCGCCCCGGAAGGAAGACGCCGATTTTGTTTTGCACAACACCTGCTGCATCCGGGACAACGCCGAGCGCAAGGCCCTGGGGAATGTGACCTGGCTGAAAGAAATCAAAAAAGAGCGCCCCGAAATGCTGATCGGTGTGTGCGGCTGCATGATGCAGGAGCCGGGCATGGCCGAAAAGATCCTGCGGCAGTATCCTTTCGTGGATGTGGCTTTCGGCACAGGCAATATCCACCGCCTGCCGGAACTGCTTTTCCGGGCGGTGGATACCAGGCGCCGGGTGGTGGCGGTGCCCGAGGAGCAGAGCACCCTCATCGAGGGCCTGCCCATCAAAAGAGAATCGGCTTTCCAGAGCTACGTCACCATCATGTACGGCTGCAACAATTTCTGCTCGTACTGCATCGTGCCCTACGTCCGGGGCCGGGAGCGCAGCCGCAGCGCCGATGATATCCTCCGGGAAGTGGACGCGCTGCAGGAAAAGGGCGTGAAGGAAATCATGCTGCTGGGGCAGAACGTGAATTCCTATGGGAACGATACCCCCGGCGGTGTCACCTTCCCCCAGCTTCTCCGCCGGGTCGCCGAAAGCGGCATCCCCCGCATCCGCTTCATGACCAGCCATCCCAAGGATCTGTCCGACGAGCTGATCGAAGAAATGGCGAAAAACCCCGCCCTGTGCCGGCATCTGCATCTGCCCGTCCAGTCCGGCAGCAACCGGATCCTCTCCGCCATGAACCGGCGCTACACCCGGGAAAGCTATCTGGAGAAGGTGGAAAAAATCCGCCGTGCCGCGCCGGATATCGGCCTCACCACGGACCTCATCGTGGCCTTTCCGGGGGAAGAAGATAAGGATTTCCAGGATACCCTGGATCTGGTCAGGCAGGTGGGCTACGACAGCGCCTTCACCTTCATTTATTCCCCCCGCCGCGGTACCCGGGCCGCCGAAATGCCCGGCCGGGTGGAGCCCGCCCTGGCCACGGAACGCATTGAGCGCCTCATCGCCCTGCAGGAGAAAATGACGGAAAAGGCCTTCGATTCCCTTCTGGGCGCCCGGGAAACCGTGCTGGTCACGGGGCAGTCGAAACGCAGCCCCCGGCAGCTCACCGGCAAATGCTCCCGGAACATCAGCGTCAATTTTGAGGGCGATCCCGCCCTTATCGGCGAAATCCTGCCCATCCGCATCACGGGAAAAAGCAAAACCACCCTGAAAGGTGAAATTTTGGAAGGAGAATCATCATGAATCAGGAAGTCATCGAAAAAGCACAGGAATTGGCCCTCCTCATCGCCCGTTCCCCCGAATACATCACCATGCGAGCCACCGAGGACGCCGCTTCCCAGGATGAAGCGCTCACCGCCCTTTTTCAGGCGTACAACGCCGTCCGCTCCCAGGTGGAAGAGGAAACCATGAAAAAGGAGCCGGATTTTGACAGGATCGGCGAACTGAGCCGGGAATTGGAAACGTCCCAGGAGCAGATCCGCTCCCAGCCCATGTATCAGGCCCTGCAAAGCGCAAGGAAGGGCTTTTCCGAAATGATGGGCCAGGTCAACGGCGAGCTTTCCTCCGTGCTCAATCCCGGCGGCGCCGCCGGCGGCTGCAGCGGCAACTGCGCGGGCTGCAGCGGATGCTCCTGATAGAATCTCCGGACTGTAATTTCCCAGACTGTACAAAGGAGCTTTCCCATGGCAACACTCTCCCCCATGATGCAGCAATACATGCAGCTCAAGGCGCAGAACCCCGATACGCTGCTCTTTTTCCGCGTGGGCGATTTTTATGAGATGTTTTTTGACGACGCCCTCACCGCCTCCCGGGAATTGGAATTGACCCTCACCGGCAAGGACTGCGGGCTGGAGGAGCGGGCGCCCATGTGCGGCGTACCCTTCCACGCGGTGGATACCTATGTGGCCCGGCTGGTGGAAAAGGGCTACCGGGTGGCCATCGGCGAGCAGATGCAGGATCCCGCCCTGGCCAAGGGCCTGGTGGACAGGGACATCATCCGCATCGTCACCGCAGGCACTTTGACCGACAGCACCGTGATCGGGGAAAAACGCAATAATTTCCTCTGCTCCGTATGCCTCAGCGGCAGACGCTGCGGCATCGCCGCCTGCGATGTCTCCACAGGCGAATTTTTCGTGCAGCAGACGGAAGCCAAAGAGCAAAGCGTCCGCGCCGCGCTGGACGCTCTGCATCCCGGGGAAATCATCACCAACGACGTGGAATTCACGAAAGCCTGTGCGTCCCTGCCGCCCCGGAATTATACCGCCGGGGCCTATCAGAGCCAGAACGCCCGGGAAACCCTGCTGAAGCATTTCAAGGTATCCTCTCTCATCGCCCTGGGGCTGGACGCTTCCCTGTCCGCGGCAGGCCAGGCCGCCGGCGCGCTGATGCGGTATCTGAGCGAAACCCAGAAAAATTCCCTGCAGCATATCGCCCGCATCCGGGTCCTGGAAAAGGGCGACGTGATGCCCCTGGACGCCGCCACCCGGCGGAATCTGGAACTGACCGAAACCATCCGCAGCCGCTCAGCGAAAGGTTCGCTCCTGTCCATCCTGGATGAAACCGTCACCGCCATGGGCGGAAGGCTGCTGCGCTCCTGGGTGGAAAAGCCTCTTCTGTCCAAAGAAAAGATCGAAGCCCGGCTGTCCGCCGTGGAGGCGCTGTACCGGCAGAATGTGCTGTCCGAAGAGCTGCGGGGCAAGCTGTCCCACGTCTATGATATGGAAAGGCTTCTGTCCAAGGTGGCTTACCATACACTGAACGCCCGGGACTGCCTGTCGCTGCTTCGCTCCCTGGAGCAGGCGCCGGATATCCTGAGCCTTCTCTCCTCCGTGGGCGGGGCCGCCCTTTCCTTCCTGACGGAGCTTCTGGATCCCCTGCCGGACCTCACCAGCTTACTCACCCGTGCCATTTCTCCCGACGCGCCGCTGCTGCTCTCCGAGGGCAATATCATCCGCGCCGGCTACAGCGCCCAATTGGACGAATTGCGCCGGGCCTCCACCGAGGGCAGGCAATGGCTCATGGACCTGGAAGCCCGGGAAAGGGAGGAAACCGGCATCAAGAACCTGCGCATCCAGTACAACCGGGTGTTCGGCTATTACATCGAGGTCACCAAATCCAATTATTCCCTGGTGCCCCTGCGCTACCAGCGGCGGCAGACCCTCGCCAATTCCGAGCGCTTCACCACCGATGAACTGCGGTCCATTGAAAGCAAGCTCACCGGCGCCCAGGAGCAGGCCGCCAGGCTGGAAATGACGCTGTTTGAGGAAGTGCGGGAGGAAATCAGCGCCGAAATGGGCAAACTGCAGTCCACCGCCATGGCCTATAAGACCCTGGACGCCCTGTTGTCCCTGGCCCGGGTAGCCCGCGTCAACCGCTACGTTAAACCCGCCATCACCGAGGACGGCGTCATCGCCATCAAAGACGGCCGCCATCCCGTGGTGGAAGCCATGATGAGCGACATGGCCTTCGTGCCCAACGATACCTATATGGACACCCAGGACAGCCGCATGCAGATCATCACCGGCCCCAACATGGCCGGCAAAAGCACCTATATGCGCCAGGTGGCCCTGATCACCCTCATGGCCCACATGGGCTCCTTCGTGCCCGCCCGGGAAGCCAGCATCTGCCTGGTGGACGGGGTGTATACCCGGGTCGGCGCCTCGGACGACCTGGCCACCGGCCAATCCACCTTCATGGTGGAAATGAGTGAAATGGCCTATATCCTCCGCAACGCCACCTCCCGCTCGCTGGTGATCCTGGATGAGATCGGCCGGGGCACCTCCACCTTCGACGGCCTGTCCATCGCCTGGGCCGCGGTGGAATACCTGTGCGATCAGAAAAAATCCGGCGCCAAGACGCTGTTTGCCACCCATTATCACGAATTGTCCGAGCTGGAAGGGCACCTGGAGGGCGTGAAAAATTTCTGCGTATCGGTCAAGGAGCACGGGGAGGAAGTGATCTTCCTGCGCAAGATCGTGCCCGGCGGCGCGGACAAGAGCTTCGGCGTGTACGTGGCCCACCTGGCCGGGGTGCCCCGGCCCGTGGTGGCAAGGGCCCAGGAGATCCAGGCAAGGCTGGAAGTCAACAACATCGGCAACGCCTCCATCGGCCAGAACATTTTAGGCGCCGGCCACAGAAAGAAGAATGAGCAGGTGGACCTGATGGAGTTTTCCAAAACGGAATTCATTGAGGAGATCCGGAATATCGACGTCATGGCCCTGACCCCTATCGACGCGCTGAACAAACTGTTCCTTTTGAAAGAAAAAGCCATGAAGCTGTAAAGGAGACGCCATGGAAAATACCCGCATCCGCCCGCTGCCCCCCGAAGTGATCGGCCAAATCGCCGCCGGCGAAGTGGTGGAGCGTCCCGCCGCCGCCATCAAGGAGCTGGTGGAAAACAGCCTGGACGCCGGGGCCACCGCCGTCACGGTGGATATCACCGAGGGCGGGATAACTTCCTTCCGGGTGTCCGACAACGGCAGCGGCATCCGGCCGGAGGATATCCGTATGGCTTTTGCCCGCCACGCCACCTCCAAGATCCGCACCGCGCAGGATCTGTACGGCGTTAAATCCCTGGGGTTTAGGGGCGAGGCACTGGCCTCCATCGCCGCGGTATCGAAGGTCACCTGCCAGAGTCGCGTCAAGGGCGCCGACGCCGGCGTTTTCGTGCGCAACGAGGGAGGCGAAATCCTGGAAATCCGGGACGCCGCCTGCCCGGAGGGCACTTCCTTTACCGTCAAGGATCTGTTTTTCAACGCCCCTGTGCGCAGGAAATTCTTAAAAAAGCCATCCGCCGAAACCGCCGCGGTCAGCGAGCTGATGGCGCGGCTCATCCTGTCCCATCCCGCGGTTTCGTTCCGCTTCACCGCGGATCGGAAACTGGTGTATTTCAGCGCCGGGGACGGGGAGCTCTCCAGCGCCGTCATGAGCGTATACGGCATGGACGCTTTGAAAATGATGACCCGGATCGAGGGCAATATGAACGGCGTGCTGCTGTCCGGCTTTGTGGGCACAGGCGACGTCAGCCGGGGCAACCGCAGCCACGAGCATTTCTTCCTCAACGGCCGTGCCATGAAAAGCCCGCTGCTTTCTTCCGCAGTGGAAAGCGGATGCCGGCAACGGGTCATGATCGGCCGCTTTCCTTTGTGCGTGCTGCATCTGGAAATGCCTTTTGAGGCCGCGGATGTGAACGTGCACCCCAACAAATGGGAGGTGCGCTTCCAGGATGAAAGGGGCGTCCGGCAGGCGGTGGAGACCATCGTCTTCGAATGCCTGGAGGAGACCAATGAATCCCCGGCGATCCCGCCCATGTTCCTGCCGCCTATGGACGCAGCGCCCGGCCCTGCTCCGGCCACAATCCGGGTGACGGAGCCTGCCGCTCCGGAAAAACCCAAAGAAGAAGCAAGGCCCATCCCCGCCGCCTCCACCCTGGCCGCTTTCACGGAGGACGGCGCCGCCCCCGCCGCTTTTGCGCCGTCCGTCCCCCGGGAAAAGCGCCCGCTTCCCCCCGAACCAAAGGCAGGCGGGCAGCCCGCCGTTTTCCGGGACGCGGGATCGGCGCTCCTTCCGCCCCGCCCTGCGCGGCAGGCGGCCTCCGCGCCGCAGGCAGAGAGCCGGCCCGTCCCCAAGACCTCTTCGACGTCGGCCATTCCCGAAGGGCAGACCCAGGCTCCTTTGGTGGAACAGCAGTTTGCTCCCACGCCTCTGCGCCTCATCGGCGTGGCGTTCAATACCTATATCATCCTGGAGTACGGCGATCAGGTGATCTTTTGCGACCAGCACGCTGCCCACGAGCGTCTTTTGTACGAGCGCTTCATGCGGGAAACCGCCGCCGCCCCCGCCAGCCAGAGCATGCTGGTGCCCCTGATCGTGAAGCTGTCCAAAGCGGAATACGCCGCCTATGAGGAAAATGAGGCGTCCCTGCGCACAGCAGGCTTCGATCTTTCTCCCTTCGGGGAAGACACGGTGCAGCTCCGAGGCGTGCCCATCATCCTGGGGCAGCCCCAGGCGGAAAAATGCCTGCTGGAAGCGCTGGACGAACTGATGGCCAATCCCGGCGCCCCGGTGGCGGACCGCACCAGCCGGGTCATCCAGATGGCCTGCAAGCACGCGGTGAAGGGCGGGGAAAGGCTGTCTGATGACAGCGTGATGGCTTTGATCCGGGATGTCATGGAAAAGAAAGTGACGCCTACCTGCCCCCACGGCCGCCCCCTGATGGTGCAGATGACCAAACTGGAACTGGACAAGCGCTTCCGCAGGATTCAGAACGGATGAAAAAGAAAGTCATTGGCATCGTGGGCCCCACCGCCAGCGGGAAAACGGCGCTGTCGCTGCAATTGGCCCAGCTCATGCGAAGCGAAATCGTGTGCATGGATTCCATGCAGATCTACCGGGGCATGGACATCGGCACCGCCAAGCCCACGCCGGAGGAGCGGGCCGCCGTGCCCCATCATATGCTGGATATCCTGCCGCCGGACGCACAGTATTCCGTCAGCCAGTACGCACAGGACGCGGGCCGTGTCCTGGACAGCATCCCGGGCGTGCCCATCCTGGTGGGCGGCACGGGGATGTACCTGCAGGCCCTGTCCCTGCCCATGGATTATGGCGCGGCGGGCGGCAGCGAGGAAATCCGCCGGAAATACCATGAAATGGCGGAACAAGCGGGAAATCAGGCTGTGCATGACCGTTTGAAGCAGGTGGATCCCGTATCCGCCGGCCGGCTGCACCCCAACGATCTGCGCCGGGTGATCCGGGCCATTGAGGTGTTTGAAATCACCGGCCAGCCCCTGTCTCATCAAAAGATGCCCTCCCCGGAGGACGCGCCTTATGATTTCCGGCTTTTTGCCCTGGATCTGCCCAGGGAAATCCTGTACCGGCGGATCGATGAAAGGGTGGATCAGATGATGGCGGACGGCCTTTTTGCGGAGGTCCGGCAGCTGCTGGAGGGGGGGCTTCCGGAAAACGCCCAGTCCATGCAGGGGCTGGGGTACAAGGAAATGGCGCCGGTCATCCGGGGCGAAATGAAGGCGGAGGATGCCGTATCTCTTTTGAAGGTGCGCACCCGGCATTACGCCAAGCGGCAACTGACCTGGTTCAGGCGGGATCCAAGGATCCGCTGGCTGCCCTGGCAGCCGGGAAAGGACCTGGAAACATGGGCCGAATGGATCCTGAAAGACTGTGTTGGAGGGGAACCTCATGGATCTGCGTGATTTGATGGACGCCGCGGAAAAGGACTGCCAAAGCGTGTTTTCCGCATTGGAAAAAACTGAGATTCTCAATACCCGCCGGGTGCTGGACGCCTTCCACGCGGAAGATATCGCCGCCCGGCATTTTGCCCCCACCACTGGCTACGGCTATGATGATATCGGGCGGGACAAGTTGGAAAAGGTGTTCGCCCGCCTGTTCGGGGCGGAGAGCGCCATCGTCCGGCCTTCCATCGCCTGCGGCACGGCGGCGCTGTCTTTGTGCCTGTTCGGGCTGCTTCTGCCCGGGGATCATCTTCTGTCCGCCACCGGCACCCCCTACGACACCATGGAAACGGTGATCGGCCTGTCTGGCAGCGCGCCGGGGAACCTCCGGGAAATGGGCGTCAGCTATTCCCAGGTGGAAATGGCGAAGGAGCAGACGGAAATCGACGTACAGGGCGTTCTGAACGCGCTGCGGAGCAATACCAGGGTGGTGCTGATCCAGCGCAGCCGGGGCTATGCCTGGCGCGCTTCCCTGACGCCGGACGGAATGCGGCCGGTCATCGACGCCGTGCATGCCGCGCGGCCGGATATCTTTATCATGGTGGATAACTGCTACGGCGAATTCATCTGCGAAACGGAGCCCACTCACGTTGGGGCCGACGTGTGCGTGGGATCGCTCATCAAGAATATCGGCGGCGGCCTGGCCCCTACCGGCGCTTATCTGGCGGGGACCAGCCGGGCCATAGCGCGCATCGAAGGCCGCCTCACCGCCCCTGGCCTGGGAAGGGAAGTGGGCAGCTATGCCGCTTCCTATCAGCCTTTTTATCAGGGCCTGTTCATGGCGCCCCACACGGTGACCCAGGCGCTGAAGACCGCGGTGCTGGCCGCGCGGATTTTTGAAATGCTTGGCATGAAAACCACCCCCGCCTTCGACGCTCCCCGGGCCGACATCATCCAGGCCATTGAAATGGGAGATCCCGGAAAGCTGATCGCCTTTGTGCAGGGCATCCAGGCCGCCTCCCCCATCGACGGCAGTGCCGTGCCGGAGCCCTGGGACATGCCCGGCTATACCGACCAGGTGATCATGGCGGCGGGCACCTTCGTATCCGGCGCCAGCATCGAATTATCCGCCGACGCCCCCATGCGCCCGCCCTACACGGTGTATCTGCAGGGCGGCCTCACCTACGCCCACGGCCGGATCGCCCTTTTGTCGGCATTGGAAAAAATGCGGTCCAAGCATCTTCTGTGATGTTTTTTCCCCCTTGCTTCCCTTCCCGGATTCCGGTACAATGAATACAGCAAAACCTGCATCAACATCTGAAAAAGGAGTGGATTTCTCATGAAAGCGTTGTTTATCGGCGGCACCGGCGTCATCAGCACAGCGATTTCCCAGCTGCTTGTGGAAAAGGGCTGGGATCTGACATTGCTCAACCGGGGCAACCGCGCCGACGAGGTGCCCGGCGCGAAGCAGCTGATCCTGGATGTGAACGACGAAGCGGCAGTAAAGAAAGCCATTGAAAACGAGCATTACGACGTGGTGGCCGACTTTATCGTGTTTATGCCCGCGCAGCTGGAGCGGGATATCCGCCTCTTCACCGGAAAAACGGACCAGTACATTTTCATCAGCTCCGCTTCCGCGTATCAGAAGCCCCTGGCCCATCCCGTGATCCGGGAAAGCACGCCGCTTTCGAACCCCTACTGGGAATACTCCCGCAACAAAATCAAGTGCGAGGAGATCCTGATGAAGGCCTACCGGGAAAACGGCTTCCCCTTCACCGTGGTGCGCCCCAGCCACACCTATTCCTGGCGTTCCCTGCCCCTGGCCATCCACGGCAGCAAGGGCCCCTGGCAGGTGCTCAAGCGCATGATGGAAGGAAAGAAAGTGCTGATGCAGGGCGACGGAAGCACCCTGTGGGCCGTGATGAACAGCCGGGATTTCGCCCCCGCTTTCGCGGGGCTCATGGGAAACGTACACGCCATCGGCCAGGCGGTGCAGATCACCGGCGAGGAGCTTTTGACCTGGAACCAGATCATGGAAGCGGTGGCCCGGGCGCTGCAGGCGGAATACAGGCCCTGCTATGTGCCTACCTCGCTCCTCACGCGTTCGAAGCAGTATGATTTCGTGGGCGCCCAGCAGGGCGACAAATCCAATACCGTGATCTTCGATAATTCCCTGCTGCATCG
>CAZQAM010000001.1:8375-13605 GCA_964591355.1 uncultured Oscillospiraceae bacterium | reverse complement strand
CTATCCTACACTCTTTCCCTACACGACGCTCTTCCGATCTCCCTGCTGCATCGGCTGGTGCCGGGCCTCAGCGCCAAAAAACGCTTCGACGAGTATGCCCGGGAATCCGTGGCCTACTTCCTGTCCCACCCCGAAATGCAGGTGGAGGATCCGGAGTTCGACCGCTTCAGCGACGAAGTGATCGCCATCATGGAAGAAGCGGAGGGGAAAATCGCAGCGCTGCAATAAGCCGAATTGCTCAGAAAGGAGAAAAGCATGTATTATCACGCCTCCCCCTTTCCTGGCATCACAATTCTTGAGCCGCGCATTTCCAACCACAACATTCCTTTGATTTATTTCAGCGAAAAACGCGAAAACGTTCTGGTATATCTGAGCAATGCCGTTGAAAAATTCTGCCGGGAAACGGGGTTTGCCTGGCCGGGCCCCTGGCAAAAATGGGGTCCATATGGCTTCACCAAAGACGGCCGGCTGGAGATCCAAGAATACTATCCAAACGCCCTGGAAGAAACTTACGCAGGAGTTACAGGATATATTTACAGCGCAGAAAGAATCTCTCCGGCAGATTTTCAGCTTTCGATCCCGCATGCCGTCGCAACTTCCCAGCCCGTCACCGTAGCAGCCTGCGAATGGGTGCCCGATGCCCTCGAAGCCATCCTGCAGGCGGAACGTCAAGGAGAAATTGCCATTGCCAGATATGAAATGTTATGTCAGAGCGAAGAATTTCTGAGCTGGAATGAGCGAACCATCCGGAAAGAATTCTGTCAGGCAGAAAATCATCCCGAATACCGTCATTTTCTCAAGGCAAAGTTTTCTTTCCTCAAATAATCAAATATCAGAAAAAACGGGAAACGCGAATGATTCATGGCCGCGTTTCCCGTTTTTTATTTCAGGTATTTCCTGTAGGTTTCCGCCTTCCGGCCCACCACGGCGTAAGCCCGGCTGCCAGTGAGGATCTCCCGGGCGGAGCGCATGGCATCCTCCATAGTGACCCCCTCGATGGCGGCCACCGTTTCCTCCGGGGGGATCACCCGGTTCAGAAGGATCTGGTTGTGCCCCAGGGCGCTCATGCGGTTGTAAGCGCTCTCCAGCCCCAGGATGAAGCTGCCCTTGAGCTGGGCCTTGCTCATGGTGAATTCCTTTTCGGTCATGCCATTTTCCAGAAGTTTCCGGATCTCCCGGTCGATCTCATCCATCACCTGCCCAACGGATTTGGGGTTGGTGGCGGCGTAAATGGTGAGCTCCCCGCAGTGGGGATAGCTGGCGGGCCCGGAATACACGGTATACGCCGCGCCCATTTCCTCCCGGATGCGCTGGAACAGCCGGCTGCTCATGCCGCCCCCCAGCACGTTGTTCATCACTGCCGCGGGATACACTTCCGGGCTGCCCATTTCGCTGGCCCTGAAGGACAGGCACAGGTGCACCTGCTCGGTATCCTTGTCCCGGAAAAGCATCCTGGGCGCATCGATGGCCACGCTGGCGGGGAATTCCTCTCCCCCGGCTCCCTGCCAGGAACCGAAATGCTCTTCCATCAGCGCCCGCACCTGCTCTGTGTCCACATGCCCGGCCACGGCCGCCACCGCGTTGCGGGGGCCGTAATGCCGGCGCCTGAAAGCGCGCAAATCCTCCGGCGTGTACCGCTGCAGTTTCTCCGCCGGGCCCAGAATGGTCTGCCCCAGGGATTGCTTGCCAAAAACCGCTTCCGCCAGCAGATCGTACACCACGTCCTCCGGGGAATCCTCCACCATGGCGATCTCCTCCAGCACCACGCCCCGCTCCTTGTCCGTTTCCCGGGGATCCAGGGCCGGGTTGCATACGATGTCCGCCAGGATATCCACCGCCAGGGGCAGGTCCTCGTCGATCACTTTGGCGTAATAGTTGGTGCACAGCTTGCTGGTGGCGGCGTTCAGATGGCCGCCCACAGCGTCCATTTCCTCGGCAATCTGCCGGGCGGTGCGTTTGGAGGTGCCTTTGAAGGCCATGTGCTCCATGAAATGGGACAGGCCGTTTTCCCCGGGCGCTTCCAGGATGGAGCCGGCCTTCACCCAGACCCCCACGGATACGGAGCGCAGGTGATCAATGGGCTCCACAAGCACCGTCATGCCGTTTCCAAGCACAAATTTTTCCATGCCGATCTCCTTTGCGTAAAACAAGAGGGAAACATTTTCAGTTTCCCCCTTGCGCGTTGGTTTTATCAGGGATTATTTCCGGCTGTCCCTGCCGTCCCGCCGGGGCGGACGGGCGCCCGCAGGCGCGGAGCGGGTAAAGGTGGGATTGTCGTACACGATGTCGTTGCGGATCAGGTTGATGCGGCCCTGGGAGTCGATCTCGCAGACCTTTACCTCGATCTCGTCGCCGATCTTCACCACATCTTCCACCTTTTCCACCCGTTTGTTGTCCAGTTTGGAAATGTGGATCATGCCGTCCTTGCCGCCTGCAAGCTCCACGAAGGCGCCGAAGTTCATGATGCGCACCACTTTGCCGGTGAACACATCCCCCACTTCGATATCCTTGGCGATGCCCAGGATGATGGATTTGGCCTTGTCGGCCGCTTCCTGATCGGCGGTGGCAATGAACACGCGGCCGTCGTCCTCGATATCGATCTTCACGCCGGTCTCGTCAATGATCTTGTTGATCATCTTGCCCCTGGGGCCGATGACCTCGCTGATCTTTTCGGGGTTGATGGAGAAGGTGATGATCTTGGGAGCGAATTTGGAAAGATGCTCCCGGGGACGGCCCAGGGTCTCCAGCATCAGGCCCAGGATATGCAGCCGGCCCTTGAGCGCCTGGTTCAGGGCGCGGGAGAGGATCTCCCGGTTGATGCCCTTGATCTTGATATCCATCTGGATGGCGGTGATGCCGTTCATGGTGCCGGCCACCTTGAAATCCATATCGCCCAGGAAATCTTCCAGGCCCTGGATGTCGGTGAGCACGGCGATATCGCCACTCTCCGCATCCTGGATCAGGCCCATGGCCACGCCGGCCACCGGGGCATGAATGGGCACGCCGGCATCCATCAGGCTCAGGGTGCTGCCGCACACGGAAGCCATGGAAGAGGAGCCGTTGCTGCCCATGATCTCGCTGACCAGGCGCATGGCGTAGGGGAACTCATCCTCACTGGGGATCACAGGCACCAGAGCCCTCTCCGCCAGGGCGCCATGACCGATTTCCCGGCGGTTGGGGCTGCGCAGGCGGCCCGCTTCGCCGGTGGCATAGGAAGGCATATTGTACTGGTGCATGTAGCGCTTGCTGTCTTCGTTGCTCAAGCCGTCCAGCTGCTGGGCTTCGGAAACCATGCCCAGGGTGGTCACGGTCAGGGCCTGGGTTTCGCCGCGGGTAAAGACGGCGCTGCCGTGGGTGCGGGGCAGCACGCCCACTTCGCACCAGATGGGCCGCACCTCGTCCACCTTGCGGCCGTCGGGCCGGATGCCCTTTTCCAGGATCTTGCGGCGCATGACCTCTTTGCCCAGGTAATACAGAGCGTCGGCCACTTCGCCCTCACGGCCGGGGAAAATATCGGCAAAGTGCGCCGCCACGTCGGCGTTCACTTCCGCTTCCCGCTGCTGGCGTTCCTTGCGCACATAAGTGGCGTAAATGTATTCGCATTTTTCCAGGGCGTATTCCCGCACCGCGGCCTTGACGTCATCCCCGGTGGTGATCAGAGGGAATTCGGACTTGGGCTTGCCGATCTCGGCGGTGATCTTTTCCTGGAATTCCACCAGCTCCTTGATGAAGCCATGGCCGTAGAGGATGGCGTCCATCATGGCGTCTTCGCTGACTTCCTTGGCGCCGGCTTCCACCATCATGATGGCGTCCTTGGTGCCGGCCACGGTGACATGCATATCGGAGGCCGCTTCCTGGGCCTCGGTGGGGTTAATGACGAACTGGCCGTTGACCCGGGCCACCACCACCGCCGCGGTGGGGCCGCCCCAGGGGATGTTGCTCACCATCAGGGCGATGGAGGAGCCCAGCATGGCGGGAAATTCCGGAGGCGAATCGGGATCCACAGACAGAGTCTGGGCCACCACCTGCACATCGTTGCGCATGCCCTTGTTGAACAGGGGGCGCAGGGGCCGGTCAATGAGCCGGCAGGTCAGGGTCGCCTTTTCAGTGGGCCGCCCTTCCCGCTTGATAAAGCCGCCGGGGATCTTGCCCACGGAATACTGCTTTTCTTCAAAATCCACGGTCAGGGGGAAGAAATCCACGCCCTCCCGGGGCTTGTCCGACGCGGTGGCGTTGACCAGCACGGCGGTATCGCCGTAGCGCACCAGGCAGCTGCCGCCCGCCTGCTGGGCATATTTCCCGAATTCCAGGGTCAGTTTCCGGCCGGCAAATTCCATAGAGTATTCTTTGTAGTCCATTTTTCTTCTCTTCTCCTCACACACACTCTCCTCCGGCGCCCGCCGAAGGGATGAAATAAAAGGCTATCGGCTGAAATCCCTCCAGCCGATAGCCCGATGCGCTGTTATTTGCGCAGACCCAGCTTGGCAATCAATTCACGGTAACGCTCGATATCGGTCTTCCTGAGATAATCGAGCAGCCCGCGGCGCTGGCCGACCATCAACAGCAGGCCGCGGCGGGAATGGTGGTCCTTCTTGTTGAGCTTCAGATGCTCGTTGAGGTGGTTGATCCGCTCGGTGAGCAGGGCAACCTGCACTTCGGGGGAACCGGTGTCGCCTTCGTGGCGGGCGTAGGTCTGCATGATCTGGGCCTTGAGTTCCTTATCCATGGTATTTCCTCCTTTGGGGTGTGGCCGACCCCTGCTTCAAATCGCCGCGGCCCCAGGCGGGCGCTGGAGTATCGCTCCCCCGAGACGGCGGTTCTAAAAACCACGCCTATCATTTTAACATGACAGGCGCGGTTTGTAAACTGTTATTTTCAGTTTTTCCGGACTTTTTCTTGATTATTGCGCCTTTTCCTGAGCGGAGCGCTTGTTGAAGATCACGTTCACCAGGATGCCCAGGATCAGGCCGGTGGCGATGGAGGAAATGGTGACGGCGCCGAAGTTCAGCGTCAGCCCGCCGATGCCGGGCACCAGGATGGCTGCCACCACGAACAGGTTGCGGTTGTCATTGAGATCCACAGGCTGCAGCATTTTGAGGCCGCTGACCGCGATGAAGCCGTACAGCGCGATGCACACGCCGCCCACGATGCAGCTGGGGATGGAATTGACGAAGCATACGAAGGGATCAAAGAAGGACAGCAGGATGCAGTACACCGCGGCAATGGCGAT
>CAZQAM010000001.1:0-8365 GCA_964591355.1 uncultured Oscillospiraceae bacterium | reverse complement strand
GGTATTGGGGCAGCCCCCGAAGAAGGAACCCACGATGGAGCCCACGCCGTCGCCGATCAGGGTGCGGTCCAGGCCGGGATCGGTGATCAGATCATGCTCGATGATGGAAGAAAGATTCTTGTGGTCGGCGATGTGCTCAGCCAGCGTAACGAAAGCCACCGGGGCGAACAGCACCAGGATGCTGATCACGTTGGCCACGGATTCGATCTTGTTGGGAGCGTCCTTGTAAGCGCCGAAGATGCCAAGGAAAGTGAACCTGGGCACCTTGAAGAGCTGCATGTTGTCAAAAGCGCTCAGGTTGACCAGCTTCAGGGCGTCCGCGCCCGTGGCGTTGCCGATCAGGGTCAGAACCAGGGCTACCACATAAGCGCCCAGGATACCGATGATGAAAGGAATCATCCGCATGCCCTTGCCGCCCTTGGTGGAGGCGAACACGGTGATCAGGAAAGCGATGACGCCCACCAGAATGGCCACCAGGTTGTAGCTGCCGGCGGCGGTGTTGTTCATATTGTTCACGGCGCTGCCGCACAGGCTCAAACCGATCAGGGCCACGGTGGGGCCGATGACCACGGGAGGCAGCAGCCGGTTGACCCAATCAGAGCCGGTTTTTTTGATGATCAGGGCGATGATGACGTATACCAGGCCCGCGAACACGGCACCCAGGAAAATGCCCAGGAAGCCGAAAGCCACCGCGCCGGCCAGGGGGCTGATGAAGGCGAAGGAGGAGCCGAGGAACACCGGGCTCTTCTTCCTGGTGGCCACGAAGAGATAGAACAGGGTGCCAAAGCCGGCGCCGCACAGGGCGGCAGGCTGGCTCATATAGGTGCCGGTGGCATCCACCAGGATGGGCACCAGCAGGGTTGCGGCCATGATGGCCAGCAGCTGCTGGAAGGCATAGATCAGATTCTTTCTGATGGGGGGCTTGTCATTGATCCCGTAAACCAGTTTCATGATGGGGTTCCTTCCTTTCCTTTGTCCTGTTGGATGGCAGAAAAAAAGCCTTGTGCCTGACGGCACAGGACCTTCGCATCGCCTTGGGGCGCAGCAAGCGTTCATGGATCTTGCCGGTCTCTCTGTACCGTCTTAAAGATGAACCGTGGAGATTATAGCGGGTTTTTGTCCGCTTGTCAATCGCTTTTGTCAAAAAAACAAGATCTGGTATATTCCTGTGATGATTCCACAAAAAAACGGCACAGGTTGCGATGACCCGTGCCGTCTCTGCCGCCGCGACGCGGCTGTTCGTTTCTTATTTCAGGGTAATGACCACGTGCCGGTTGGGCTCTTCCCCTTCGGAGTGGGTGGTCACAGCGGGATGATCCTGCAGGGCGCTGTGGAGGATCCTCCGCTCGTAGGGGTTCATGGGCTCCAGGGATACCCGACCGGTTTTCTGGGCCCGGTTGGCCATGCGGTTGGCCAGACGCTTGAGGGCTTCCTCCCGCTTGGCGCGGTAGCCTTCGGTGTCCAGCGTCACCCGGGTGTAGGAATTCTGGCCTTTGTTCACCTGCAGGCTGGTCAGGTACTGCAGGGCGTCCAGGGTTTCTCCCCGGCGGCCGATGAGGATGCCCAGGGTGTCCCCTTCCATGTTGACGCGCACGTTGCCTTCTTCATCGGTGGCCACGGCCACGGATACGTTGACGCCCATCAGCTTCGTCAGATCCTGCAGAAACTCCTGGGCCTTGCCGGCGGCAGTGGCCCGGTCAGCCTGCTCGGCAGGCACGATTTCCTTAGGTTCAGCGGGGGCTTTTTCTTCCTTTTCTTTCTTTTCCCTGGGCTGTTTGGCTTTCGGGGCAGCTTTGGCGGGCTTTTCGGCCTTTTCTTCCTTGGCCGGCTTCTCCGCCTGCGCCTTTTCGGGCTTGGCTTCCCCGCTCTTGCCAGCGGCTTTCTTTTGCTTGCTTTCTTTTCCGGGTTTTGGCGCCGGTGCTTCTTCCTTCAGGGCGCTTTCCAGGATGGCCCGGGCAGTTTCCGCTTCGTTTTCGTCTTCCTTCAGGCTCAAACGCACTTTCGCCGGACGGGAGCCAAACAGGCCAAAGAGCCCCTTGCTGCCCTCTTCCACGATATCCACCGTCACGTCGCTGATGGATACGCCCAGCTCCTGCAGGCCCTGGGAAATGGCTTCTTCGATGGTGCGGCCGGTAACTTCATGCACTTTCATTATTTTACAGTCCCTTCTCCGGTTACGGATTGAGCTTTTTTCTCATCTTGTTTTTCAAGGAACTTGGTGATCGCAATGCTCTGCAGCCACATGACACAGGTGGATGTGACCCAGTATACGGCAAAGCCCGCGTTGGATGTGAGGCAGAAGAATACAGACAGGATGGGGAAGAAATACTTCATGAAGTTGCCCATGCTGTTCTGCTGATCACTGGGCTGGCCGGTGGCCTGCTCCTGCATTTGCGGGTTGTACTTGGTGGACAGGACCTGGGAGACGCCGGCCAGGATCGGCAGGATCAGCAGGCCGTTATAGTTCTGGTACAAAGAGACGGTGAAGAGGAGGAAGTTCATGCCGGTCCATCCGGGCACGGTAGCGATGGCGGCATTGTAAGCCGGCATGGTCTGCAGCGCAGTCATGATGCTGGTTACGGTTTCCTTCATGGCGGCAGCGGAGGAAAAATCCAGCGCCGCGCCCTCCACAGCGTCTTTCAGGCTCCCCTCGATGGCGGCCATCGCTGTGGGATTGCCCTCGAACTGCGCCAGCGCCTTCTGCCAGACGTCTGCCGTGAGCAATTGCAGGTTTTCGGCAGTGGGCGCGATGGATTTGAAGAGGGAATCGGTGATCCAGATATTCTTGACCCAGAGGAAGCTGTCTGCCGCGGTGATCACATGCTCCTCCCCGGCCAGATAGCGGAACACCTGCACCGCCATCTGCTCGTTGGCGATGGCCCGCATGGCGGCGAACATGGCGATCATCAGCGGCCAGGTCAGCAGCATGGGCAGGCAGCCGGACAGGGGGTTGTACCCCTCTTTTCTCATCAGCTCGCTCTGCTTGCGCTGCAGTTTTTCCCGGTCATTGGCGTATTTCTTCTGCAGCTCGTTCAGCTTGGGCTGGATCAGCGACATTTTGCGCATGCCCTTGCGGCTCTTGTAATCAAAAGGCATGCAAACCATGCGCATCAGGATGGTGAAAATGATGATGGAAACGCCGTAATTATTCACGATCCCGTTGATCCATGTCAGCACACTGTACAGAAAATCAGTGATGGCACTCAAGGATTCTCGTCCCTCCTCACAATTCCACCGGGCCATTCCGGCACCGGATCATACCCGCCTTTGGCGAAGGGATGGCACCGCGCGATGCGTTTGGCAGCCAGCCACCCCCCATGGATGGCCCCATACCGCTCCACCGCCGTGCGGGCATACTCGGAGCACGTGGGCACAAAGCGGCAGCAGGCCCTTTTCCGGGGGCTGATCTCCCGCTGATAGAACCGGATCCCTTTCAAAAGCAGCCGCTTCATGGCTTCTCTTCCTTATACAGGCCCTGCTTTTTCAGCAGATACCGCAGGGCGGCCCGCAGCCTCACATAATCCGCCTGGGCAGCGGCTTCCCGGGCCGTCACCACATACAGCCCCTTTTTCAGATACGGAATTTCCGCCCGGAAGGCTTCCCGGAGCCGGCGGCGCACCTTGTTCCGCGTGACGGCTTTGCCGATCTTTTTGCTTACCGAAAAACCGGCCAGCAGCCTTCCGCCTTTCACATACCCCAGAGAGATTTCCCGGCAGGCAGCGCCTTTGCCTTTTTTGTAGACGTAGCGGAACTGGCTGTTTTTCCGCATACGGTACTGCTGCTGCAAATCCTGCCTCCTTTCCGCTCTTCAAAAGCGGACATAAGAAAACCCGCCCCCACATTGAATGTCACGTTGGCAAGCGGCGGGGCGGGCTAAGCCATGCAGGATTCCAGGGGCGGACGGATCAGACCGTCAGCTCCTTGCGGCCACGGCGGCGGCGGCGGGACAGCACCCGGCGGCCGTTCTTGGTGCTCATACGGGCACGGAAGCCATGCACCTTATTGCGCTGGCGCTTCTTGGGCTGATACGTACGTTTCATAGCGGCAACAACTCCTTCTAATTGCAAGCGCTTTTAGGCGCTGATCTGGCGAATTGTGATTGAAAGCACCACAAAACAGCCATTATAGTATAGCCGTCATGCCGCTTCCTGTCAAGGGATTTTCTGCTTTTTCCAGCAGAATTTTTACTGGTTGCCAAGCTCCTGCCTCAAAGCCCGGAGCGCGTCCAGCTGCTGAGATAGCCCGGCATCGGCGTGATCCATCATCTGGTTCATGGCGGTGCGCACCTGGGCGGAAAACTCATCGCATTCCCGGTGGGTGCTCTCAAGCATTTCCTGGGCTTCGGCCTGCGCCCGGGCAATGATCTCGCTTTCCGCCACCAGCTGCTGCGCGCGGGCCTGGGCATCGGCGATCATGGCGTTGGCCCGGGCCTGGGCGTCGGCCACCATGGCATTGGCCTGATCGGTGGCGGTGCGCAGCATTTCGGCGGCCCTGTTCTGGGCGTCGGTCACGGTGACGTTGGCCTGATCGGTGGCATTGTCCACGGTGGCCTGGGCATTCCGCGCCGCTTCCCGGGTGGTGGAATCGGCAACGCGCCGGCTTTCCTCCAGAATCTGCTGTTTTTCAGCCAGCACCTGATCCGCCAGCGTCAGGTTTTCTGGCAGGCTGGCGTTCAGCTGGGTGATAAGCTTGGTCAGATCTTCCTTTTCCACCATCACTTTCCCGGTAAAAGGCACGGCTTTGGCGTTATTGACGGCCAGCTGGATGCGGTCTGCGATGGCGAGAGCTGTGATTCGTTCGGCAGGCATAGGACATCCTCCTTTTTCATGCATCAAGATTCCTTCTTAAACGCTGCCAGGATTTCCGGCAGTACTTCTTTGGGCACAAAGGGCTTCAAATCGGCGCCGAAGGAGGCCAGCTGACGCACCATGCTGGCGCTGATCTCCTGGCATTCCGGGGCAGCCGGCAGCAGCACAGTCTCCAATTGGGGATTCAAACGGCGGTTGATCCGGGCCATAGCCGTTTCACTGTCCAGGTCCGCAGTGTTCCTCACACCCCTGACCACCACGCGGATCTCTTTTTCCCGCGCAAGGTCCGCCAGCAAACCGCCGTAGGAAACTACCTGCACGTTTTTGATTCCCCGCAGGGCTTTTTTGAGCATCTTCACCCGCTGTTCCACCGGGAAAAAACCCTGTTTGTCCGGGTTGTGCAGCACCCCTACCACCACGGTGTCGTACATCTGTGCGGCCCGGCGGATGATATCGATGTGTCCCAGCGTCACAGGATCGAAGCTGCCGGGACAGATACAGGCAGCCATGCTATTCCTCCCCCGTTCTGTGCAGGAATGTCAGCCCGGTGATGCCGTAAATCCGCTGATCCGCTGCCTGCAGCGGCAGCGGTACGGCGGGCGGAGTTTCCCGGGCGTGCTCCGCCACGATGACGCCGCCCGGAGCCAGCAACTGTTTCTCCAGCCGCGCGCAGACGGGCGATACGTCCATCCGGTAGGGCGGATCCAGAAAGATCAGGTCAAACCGCGCTTCTTCCTTTTCCAGCAGGTCAATGGCAGCCAGATCCCGCATCCGAAGCAGCCGGGCCCTATCCTGGCAGCCCAGGGCGCCGATATTCTCCCGGATCACCCGGCAGGCGCCCTCCGCCTGATCATTGATCACGGCAAAGGCGGCTCCGCGGCTCAGCGCTTCCAGCGCCAGGGCGCCGCTGCCGCCGTAAAGATCCAGCACCCGGGCGCCGTACACCCGGCTTTGCAGGATGCTGAACAGCGCTTCCTTCACCCGGTCCGCCGTGGGCCGGGTGTCCGTGCCCTCCAGGGTTTTCAGCTTCCGGGACCGCATCTCCCCGGCAATAATGCGCAGCAATCAAATCAACTCGTTTTTCTTTTCCGTGCGCCGGCGGCTGGCCTTGATGGCCCGGCTGCGGCGGCGCTGGATCTTCTTCTCGCTGGACCGGATATCCCCATGCACCATAGCCCGGCTGCGGGGGCCCGTCAGGTAGCCCAAAGGATACCCCAAAGCCGGCAGGCAGACAAGCAGCGGGCTCAAACGGTCCACCGTCAGCAGGCCGTCGGCGCCGTAAAGCTGGCCGATATGGGAAAAGGGCAGGATCAGCAGCCGCACGATCATCCGCAGATAATCCGCGATTTCCAGGCCGGGCAGCTCCTGATAATAGGACAGGGGCAAAAGCACCTCCCCGCCTTTTTCAAAGGACGTCACCCATTCGGGCAGCGCCTGCAGTTGATAGACCTGCTTTTTCGCCATCAGGGCATAAACCAGGCAGATGAGCAGCGGCAGGAGCACCCCGACCAGCATGGAAAACCAGCCCTTGAGCGGATGGAAACACTTTTCCCTTTCCGCCGGGGATACCTCCTTGCCCGCTTCCTGCCGGGCGTAGGCGATCTCCCCCAGCGCCGCCTGGCTTTCCCCTTCCCGGGCGCCGTCCGTATACAGCAGCATCCCGCATACGGCGACCATCACCAGATTGGCGATCCAGGACAGCACGGGCGTCTGCGAATTGAGCACCATGCCGACTACCAGAAACAGGAACAGGAACAGCAAATAATACATCAGGATCTTCAGGCCCTTTTTCACGGCGTCCTTCCCGTGCCAGGAGCCCCTGAGGTAAGGCTTGAAAACCAGTTCCCGCTTTTTCTTTTGTTTTTTAGGCTGATTCTGCATTGTCATCCATCCGTTTCTGCCGTGTAATGAACCGGCACCCTGGCCGTGGCCGCCAGCAGCATTTCATAGCTGATGGTGCCGGCCCAGGCGGCCATTTCCTCCGCTGTGATCTCCTCCGCCCCCTGCCTGCCCAGCAGCACGCAGGGCGCGCCTGTGCGGGCGTCCTGCAAAGGCAGCGATGTTACATCCACCATGATCTGATCCATGCACACCCGCCCGATCACCGGGCAACGCACGCCCCCGATGAGCACCTGCGCCCTGCCGCTCAGCGCCCGGTGATAGCCGTCTCCGTAGCCCACCGGCAGGGTGGCCACCCGGGTTTCCCGCTCTGTCCGGTAGGTGCAGCCGTAGCTGACGCATTCCCCGGCGGGCAGCGTTTTCACCCACGCGATTTCCGTATGCCAGGACAGGGCGGGGCGAAGCAGCGGGCATTCCCTGACCGGCGAACAGCCGTAGAGCGCGATGCCCTCCCGCACCATATCGTACCGGGCCCAGGGGTACCGGGCCCCCGCGGCGCTGGCCGCGGCGTGGATCATGATCCCCTCCGGCAGCAGCCGGAGAAGGGCTTCAAAGCGTTCCTTCTGCCGGAGGGAATACATATCCCCTTCCCCGTCGGCGTCGGCAAAGTGAGTAAAGGCGCCGGTGAGACGCACGTGGGGCGCCTTTTCGATGGCGGCAAGCACCCTCCGCGCTTCCCCCTCATCCCTGACGCCGATGCGGCCCATGCCGGTGTCGAGTTTCAGGTGCACCCGGGCTTCCCTGCCGATGCGCGCCGCGGCGTCTTCCAGAAACCGCACTCTTTCTTCATCAAACACCGTCTGAATCAGATCCCATCGGACGCTGGCCTCCGCGCCCCGGGCATTGACCGCCCCCAGCACCAGGACCGGCGCGGTAACGCCGGCGCAGCGCAGCTCCTCGCCTTCTTCCGGGATCGCCACGCCCAAATGATCGGCCCCGTTGCGCAGGGCCGTCTGGGCTACCTGGATCAGCCCGTGGCCGTACGCGTTGGCCTTCACCACCGCCATCAGATGCGGCGTGGGCGCGATGGACGCTTTCAGGGCCCGGGTATTATGGGCGATCGCTCCAAGATCCACCTGGATATAAGTCCCCCGGTATTGCAAGGGCAGCCTCCCTTTTCCCCGCTGGCAGCGGCATGGGTGTGATCCTGACAAGCGGAGCCTGTTTCGATCTTACGGCAAACAAACCGACTCCATCATCAGTATATCCATTATATCATACTATTTTCGTCTTGACTATGATTTTTTTCTCGGTCTCCATGGAAAACGCCCCGCTGCCGGATGCGCTGCTCCGTCTGCGGGGCGTATGGATGTTTTTCAGAACTTCACGCCGGTTTTTCCGCCCGTTTTTCCGCCGCTCTTGCCCCCCAGCTGGGCGCCGGAGAGGATATCGGAGGAGTAGGCGAAGGCATTGCGCTCCTTTTCCTCATGGGCTTTCAGCGCGTATTTCACCATTTCGTCGATGAGCTTCGGATAAGGAAGCCCGGCGGGCTGCCACAGGTAAAAAGCCAGGGAGCCGGGAATGGTGTTGATTTCGGTAATGTAATAGCTGCCGCTGATCCGGTCGATCATATAATCGATCCTGACCACGCCTTTGCAGTCCATGGCGTCGAAAATTTCCATGGACAATTCCTGCAGTTCCTTCGTGAGTTCTTCCCC